>CAZTGQ010000018.1:4234-12867 GCA_964613345.1 uncultured Acidaminococcales bacterium
CGTAAAAGGTTTGCAGAGTTTCTTCACCACTAATAGCCATTCTCTCTTCCTTAGTGGTTAGCTGGTCATAATAAAGCTCTAGCTGAGCTTTTTGTGCGCCTAGAGCTTTAACCTCCTGGGACAAGGCTGCAGCCTGTTCCTCCTTGTCGTCAGCCTCCTTACTCAGTCTAACAGCTACTTCCTCAGGCAGACCAGCCTGCTTAGGTAGAATCGCTTCTGTAAAATCATGCTCCTTAAGAAAATGCTTTACATCTGCTTCTGCCTCTTTGTGGGCAATGACCACAATGGCCAGTCCCTCAGCTGCTTCTTCCAAAGAAATTGTCTGGGCCAAACAAGGCTCCAGTTCTTTTTCTAGCTCCGAAAGCTCACTTTCCGGCACATAGCCGACAAAGCATAAAGTGGAAGCCGTTGGCACTAACTGCTCTAAGGGAATATCCAGTTCGCGCCAGGGTTCTAAGGTCTCTACCTGAGCCTTCAGTCCTACCGCCTCATTTTCCAGAGAGGATATTTGATTAGCCAGCTCGTCCAAGCGAGATGCTACCTGGGCTCCCTCACAAGAATCCCTGTCCAAAAATTTATGATAGGAAAGCTTGGCTTTTGGGGCTAAGAGCGGGGATTTTACACCATGAAGTGCTAAGCATCTTAAAGCTTCACCGGTCTTTTCCCGTTCATCACTTACCTTATCCGCTCCGGGCAAGGGTTTAGTATCACCCTCAGTAAGGAGCATCACATTACCACTTTTTTGCAAAGCTAAAAAGAGAGCGTCTCGGTCTTCTTTTAAGGCATATAAAGTTAGCTTTTTCATAGACACTAACATTTAGACCACGACCTTTTCCATAATATAAGCTACTGCGGCAGGGATTTTCGCCTCTGCTGCCTGCATTTGTGCCGTATCAGCTGCTGTTCTTTCCTCTATCAAGGCTGCAGCCTTAGTTTTGGCGGTAGCCTCTGCTGTCACAACTGCAACGCGTGCAGCCTCTCGAGCTTCCTTCACTTGACCTTCAGCTTTTAGACGACCCTTTTCCTCTGCTTCTCTCAAAATATTGCGAGCTTCTAAAGTAGCCTGTTGCTTGCTTTCCTGTGCTGCACCTTCAGCAGCCTTAATTTCATCCATCATGGACAATATTCTCACCACCTTTACCGCCACTTATTTTATAACGTAACCTTTTTAAATGTTGCTTCTACGTCAGGCATAATGAATTTAGCCAAACGTTCTCCCCGCTCCACATCTCCGGTGAAGCAAATGGTAGTACTACCCTTACCTTCCATTTTCAGCAGTCCTTCTTCAATCAACTTATATTGAGCATCCTTAGTAGTCTGCTGGGCAGGATCAATAACAGTAACACCGTTACCTAAAATACGTTCAATATCCTCCCGCAAAAAGGGGAAATGGGTGCAAGACAAAATTACCGTATCTGCCCCGGCGCCCTTAGCAATATTAGCATATTCCGTGATAGCTTCCTCCACCTCAGGAGAACCAAATTTCTCTCCTTCAATAAGAGGAACAAATTTAGGACAGCCGATACCTGTCACCTTGGCTCTAGCATCTAATTCGTGAACCGCCTTAGCATGAGCACCTGTACTAATGGTAAACTCTGTAGCAAAGACAGCAATATTCTTTTTCTCGCTAGCAGCTAAAACTAGCTTCGCTCCCTTTGACATACCTACTAATTCAAATTTATGAAGCTTCTTTAAGGTCTCCGTACCCAAAACCGTAATGGTATTACAAGCAACAACGACTAGCTTAACCTTATTAGCATCAAAAAAGGTAAGCATTTCTTCTACAAAGCCTCTTACCTCTTCTTCAGGACGAGAACCATAAGGAGTCCTAGCTGTATCTCCCAAGTACAGAAAGTCCTCTGCCGGAAGCATCTCTCTCAAGGTCTTTAAAACACTTAACCCACCTACACCGCTGTCAATAACTCCAATAGGCATATCTTTTGTTAACATTTCCCCAACCTCCCAAGATTATTAGACTGCAATTACTTTATTCTAAGCTTTTCTGACTGAACAGTCAATGTGTCTAAGTGCTTGCTTTACTCTTTTCACATACCTGCCACATTTGGCAGGGAAAATAAACACTTATTCTTCTAATTATACTATATTTCCCTCCATTTGTTTCAAATTAATTAGTGTTTTTTTTGCAACAAAATGCCACCCCCAAAAGGGTGGCATTAAACAATTACGATATAAATTTAGCCCAAAAGGGATAACAGCTGAGAATAACAATTAAAAGGAGCACAAGAAAATCCAAGAGACCAAGCTCCTGAGGTGCCATATTTTTGTAGGTATTAGTACCAAAGCCTTTAAGCTCCATAGAAAGAGCAAGAGTATCTGATTTAGCAACTGCACGCATAACCAGTGGTTTCACCACAGCTAAATAGGCATACAATCTCTTAAAAACATTTCCTCTATTAGAATAGCCTCGACAGGATTGTGCATCTAAGGTAGTTTGACTATCTGCCAGAAAATCAGGCACAAAGCGCAGAGCTGTGGTCAGCATAAAAGCATATTCGCAGGAGAGATGAAATTTCTCCACCATGGCCTGAGCTATATCTTGAATTTTAGTCGCAGCTAAAAGGCAGAGAAAGGCAGTAGTCATAACAAACATACGCAAACCGCCTGCTAAAGCCACATCCAGCTTGGAACCAAAAAGCAGCTGCAAGCCTATCATCATTCCTGTAAAGACGGTAAGAGCACCAATAGCAGCCATAGTCATTCTGTCACGCTTGATATAAAGGAGTAATAAAAGCTCTAGGACCAAAAGAGTAGCTACTGCCGACACCGGTAGTAAAAACACCCAAGCAGTAACTGCCAAAACTAAAATTAATTGTGTAAACGCAGTTATTCTCATTGTGCTCCACCTGCCTTTAAAGCAATCTGTCCGCAAAAAGCCTCCACGGTCAGCGCCTCAATACCCATATGTCCTGCCAATTTGGCCAGTACCGGTTGAGACAAGCCCCAAGAGCTAATATCTCTCACTCCGTCAAAAAGTTCTACCGTCGCTCCGTCAAAAACCAAATTACCTTCATGCAGAACTAAAGCCCTTTGAGTATACAAACGGGCTATATTCATATCGTGAGTAATTAAAATAATGGTAATATGCTTCTCTTCATGAAGCTTGCCTAGATAAGCTAGCATACTAATTTTCTCCTGCTCATCCTGACCATTGGTAATTTCATCCAAGATCAAGGTAGTAGGATGCAAAGCAAGAGCTACCGCTACTCCCAGTCTCCTCTTTTGTCCAAAAGAAAGACTTCTAGGATATGCATCCTCTAAATCCTCCAGACCCATAGCAGTTAAAGCTTCCTTCACCCTTTTATTAATAGCTTCATCATCTAGCTTTTTATTTTTAAGACCGTAGGCTACCTCTGCAAAAACGGTATCCTCTAAAATTTGCAAATCCGGATTTTGAAAAACATAGCCCACCTTCACAGCCAAATCTGCTGGCTCCAGAGCAGCAATATCTGCGCCATCTACTAGGACCTTGCCACTGCGAGGATGATCCAAAGCCATGAATAAACGGCTAAGAGTTGTTTTACCACTACCATTGTGACCTAAAAGAGCCACAAATTCTCCATCGGCAATAGTACAGCTAACATCCTTAATAACAGGATTGCCTCGACGGTAAGCGAAATTAACCTCTTGTACCTCTATCATTTTATCGCCCCTCTTTCAAATTTGGCAGTTAGCTCTTCTAAAGCATCCTCCTGCTTACGCCAATCCCCCAGAGAAATCCCCAAACGCTCTTCTAGATTAAACTTAATCTGCCATAATTCCGGTAAATTATAACGCAGAGTATCATGCTGATAAGCAATTTTAGCTGCCTGGGCAAAGGAGCCTTGAGCAGCAATTTCTCCTTGGTGCAAAACCACCAAATCTGTAGCATAGGCCAAAACATTATTTAAATCATGTTCCACTACGATAACCGTCATATTATGTTCTTGATAAATTTTATAAATAAGTTCGTAAAGTACCTTAGCACCATCTGGGTCCATAGCGGACACCGGTTCATCTAAAATTAAAATTTCAGGATGGGTAGCTAAAACTGCGGCCAAAAGAAGACGCTGTCTTTGTCCACCGGATAGCTCATCCAGCTGATAATTTTCTCTGCCGGGTAACCCCACATCATTCAAAGCCTTACTTACTCTGGCAGAAACCTCTTGGGGTGCAAAGCCATGGTTCAAAAGACTGAAAGCAACCTCTTCGCCTGCAGTCAAGGACACTAGTTGACTTTCATAATCGTCTAGCATAATACCAATACGCATGGCTACATCAGCAACTCTTTTACCCTTAAGGTCTTCACCAAAAGCCTTAACCCAGCCTGCATAGCGCCCACCATAATAAGTGGGGACAATGCCTGCCATGGCCTTGCACAAGGTTGTTTTCCCTGCACCACTGGGTCCGGCAATAACTGTAAAGGAACCCTTAGTCACCTGAAGATTGATATTCTTAAGTACCATGCCACTATTTAGATAGCCGTAATAAAAATCACTGAACTCCATAATTACTTCACTCATGTTTTTTCCCTCCCTGCATGAAGAACAGCTTCTCCACCGGAGCAAAGAGAGCGTAAGTGATAATACCATTCAAAATGCCTATACCGGCTACTAAAGGCAGCATAGCATGGAGCCAAACGCTTAAGGGCAGACCCAATACAAGCTTTAAAATAAAAGTAAATATACCACCACTGGCCATGGTGGCTAGTCCTCCAATAATAAAGGGTTTAAATTTAAATTTATCCAATCCTGCTAAAACAAAGGCCTTCACCAAAATACATGCCGTCAAGGCACCGCAAATTTCGCTAGCCACATTTCCCAAAGGAAATGCCGACTTGGAGGAAGGCACTAAAGTTAAGCCCGCTACAAAGCCTATTCCCAGGGCTCGCGACAAATTTGGTTTCGTCAGACCGATAGTAATAGAATACATAGCAATGGTCCAATTAGGTGTAACCCCTCCTACATTAGGACTAATGGTATGTAAAATAACCCCAATAGCTAGAAGCAACGCTGTAATTGCCACCCATCTATGGCTATCCTTGGTAGCCGGAACCTCTGTTAATACCGGAATTGGCTTTTCCATAAAAGCACCCCTTATCATTTTTCACTATTTGTAAATTTTATGATTAATCCGTCCATCTGTCAACTAAGAAGAAGATATGGCTCTTTCCTTCGTCATTAATTTATAGTAAGATAGTAGGATAGAAAATTAAACCCTATAGGAGATAGATCATGAAAATTTCAACTAAGGGCCGTTATGCCCTACGTCTCATGCTGGATCTGGCTCTACAAGATCCGGGGACCTTTGTAAACCTTAAAAGCATTGCTGCCCGTCAACAAATTTCCGTAAAATATCTGGAACAGCTTATCACGCCGCTAGCCAAAAGAAATCTTGTCGTTAGTGCTAGAGGCACTAACGGAGGCTATCGTTTAGTGAAAAAGCCGGAGGCATATACCGTAGGAGAAATATTAAGAGCCACCGAAGGCTCTCTAGCCCCAGTCACCTGTATAGAAGGAGATGGCAACCATTGCGCTATGACCAATTCCTGTGCCACCATCGATTTATGGCGGGATATCCAAAAGGCCATCAACAGTGTAATAGATCACCAAACCTTGGCTGATTTAGTGGCCAGACAAAAAGAAAAATGTAAAAATCAGGAAAATACTCCTTCTTAAAATAGAACTCTAAAGCAATACTTCCTATAAATAAGTTCATTTTTCACGCATAGTTTAGCCTGAAAATAGACTAAACTGTCCCTTTTATCCTTGGGCTAGCTCCAGTATAATAGCCTAGAGAGTGACTTAAAGGAGGCTATTATGAATAAAATGTATAGAGCCATGACTATTGCTGGCAGCGATACCAGCGGTGGCGCAGGCATGGAATCAGATTTAAAGACTATGGAGGAGTTAGGAGTTTATGGTATGGTAGCTTTAACCTGTATCGTAGCTCAAAATCCCCAAAACAACTGGTCCCACGATATTACAGGTATCGAGCTGGCTGTCATTGAAAAACAAATTTCTACTATTTTAGACGGCATTGGTACAGATGCCATGAAAACTGGTATGTTAGGCAGTGCTGAATTAGTGGAGCTGGTAGACCACACCATTAGTAAATATCAACTAAAAAATGTAGTTATTGACCCTGTTATGGTTTGTAAGGGTGTGGATTCAATTATGATACCGGACGCAGCTAAGGCTATTAAGGAGCTCTTAGTGAAAAAGGCCGACGTTTTAACCCCCAATCTTTTAGAAGCTGCTTACCTAGCTGACATGGCTGAAGTAACCACCCTAGAGGATATGAAAAAGGCAGCTGCTATTCTCTATGACAGAGGCGCTAAAAACATTTTATTAAAGGCAGGTTCCCGTCTGGAAGGAGACAACGCTGTGGACCTACTTTATGATGGCAAAGAGTATCTAATCAGCGAAACGCCTAAGATTATTCCTTCCTTTAACAATGGTGCAGGCTGCACCTTCTCCGCAGGCATCACTGCAGGCCTAGCAAAGGGTCTGACCGTTCAGGAAGCCTTTAAGGAAACAAAAGCCTTGCTATCCGCAGCCTTAGAGGGCTCCTTTAAACTAAATCAATGGGCCGGCGCCCTTAAGCATTGCGCCCACAGATTAAAGTAAACATGAAGATAAAAAATAATCATATTCTCCCCGCCATAGCGTGTAGAATATGATTATTTTTATACCTCGTCCACCTGCATTTTTCTAGCAGAAAAATGCACTATAGCAAGACCCAAAGCTTTAGCCATTTGTCTGGCAATAGCAAAATCTCTCCCCACATGCTCCTTATAATGAGCATCACTACCTAGCGTTACATACTGACCGCCTAGCTCCTTATACCTTTGATAAAGCTCTCTCAAAGAAGGCAAAGCTTGGGCATCGCTTAAGCGTCTGGTATTAATTTCCAATGCTTTATGACCTTCTATCAGCCTGCGAAAGACTGCATCCCATAAAACAGGATGCTCTTTGTAATAAAGATTCTGGTCCTCATAGGGCATGTAGCGACAAATATAATCTATATGTCCATAACTATCAAAATCATCATATAAATCTAAGCATTTAATAGATTCTTCCAAATAAGTTTTCACTGCCACGTCCTTGGTCAGCCCTACATAGGAAGTAGGTTCATACATATCCTTACCAACAAAGCAATGCATAGAAGCAATAACCTCATCAAAGGGATATTCCTGCACTAGCTTTTCATCCTCCAGGGCGGCGGCCGGCTGCATACCTATTTCAATACCTAAAAGCACGTCTTCACTTCTATACTTGCTGTTTTGCGCAAAATAGTCCTTCAAATCAAACATAAACATCTCCGGATTGGTAGGATAAAATCTATCCCAGTGCTCCGTCAAAATCATACCAAGATTTTGCTCTCTGGCAGCAGCTATAGCCTCTGTGATTTTCATATGAGCATCACAGGAATACTCTGCATGCATATGTGTATCAAATAACATTATTTTTCCCCTCTTTGCAAATACTACAAACTTAAAGATTGTTCCCGCTCTGACAAAACAGATGAGGCGATATACCTCCGCTAAACCAAAAAGCGTGGAGATTGCCTCAGCTGTGCGAAAGAGCGAGGATTGTTCCGGAGGCGTGCTAAGAGCACGTTGAGGAAACAACCGCAAGCTCTGACAAAACAGATGAGGTGATATACCTCCGCTAAACCAAAAAGCGTGGAGATTGCCTCAGCTGTGCGAAAGAGCGAGGATTGTTCCGGAGGCGTGCTAAGAGCACGTTGAGGAAACAACCGCAAGCTCTGACAAAACAGATGAGGCGATATACACGCTTTTTCCTAGACGTTGAATCTAAACTCCACCACATCCCCATCCTGCATAATATATTCCTTGCCTTCGAGGCGCACTAGGCCTTTTTCTTTGGCAGCCTGCTTAGAACCACAGGTCACTAAATCATGATAGGAAACAATTTCTGCTCTGATGAAACCCTTTTCAAAATCAGTATGAATTTTTCCTGCTGCCTGAGGAGCAGTAGAGCCCTTTACAATAGTCCATGCTCTGGATTCCATTTCTCCGGCAGTTAAAAAGGTTTGTAGGCCCAAAAGAGTGAAGCCTGCTTTAATTAGTCTATCAAGTCCTGCTTCAGTAAGTCCTGCTACAGCTAAATACTCCTGTGCCTCTTCAGCAGGCAGCTCAGCAATTTCTGATTCCACCTTAGCGGAAATAGTAATGACCTGAGCCCCTTCTTCCTTGGCATAGGCTTCTAGCTTTTGCACATAAGCGTTACCGCTGGCATCTGCAGCCTCTTCCTCAGCCACATTAGCCACATATAAAACCGGCTTTAAGGTCAATAACTCCAGTTCCTTTAGATTATCCTTTTCATCCTTGGTTAATTCTAAGCGACGGGCCGGCACTGCATTACCTAAAGCATCGGCTATTTTCTCAAAGGCCTTCATCTTGTTGGGAGCAGTTTTATCCCCAGATTTCACTAATTTCCGTAATTTAGCAATCTGCTTATCCAAGGATTCCATGTCTGCCAGACACAGCTCTGTATTAATGATTTCAATATCTCTAACTGGGTCAATACTACCCTCAACATGAGTAACATTAATATAATCAAATCAGCGTACGACTTGAGCGATAGCAACCACTTGACGAATATGAGAAA
>CAZTGQ010000019.1:0-7827 GCA_964613345.1 uncultured Acidaminococcales bacterium
CATCTCTAAAGCAGCGTACAATTTGGAAATATCTTTCTAAGCCTGCCACCATCAAAAGCTGCTTGAAAATCTGGGGAGATTGGGGCAGAGCATAAAATTTACCAGGGTTAACTCTAGATGGTACCAGATAATCTCTAGCTCCCTCAGGAGTACTCTTGGTGAGCATAGGAGTTTCAATTTCCAAAAAGTCCCTACCGTCTAGATAATCACGCATAAGCTTGGTAACCTTATGACGGAGAATAATATTTTTTTGCATTTCAGGGCGACGCAAATCTAGGTAACGATATTTTAAGCGCACATTCTCGTCCACATCTACGCCATCTTGAATATAGAAAGGAGGTGTTTTAGCTCCATTTAGAATTTCTAAGGATGTAGCTACAACTTCGATTTCACCTGTAGGCAAATTAGGATTAATAGTTTCTGCAGAGCGAAGTCTCACCTTGCCTGTAACCTGCAAAACAAATTCGCTACGCACAGTTTCTGCCAAGGCGAAATCCTTCTGTGCATGAGCAGGATCCAATACTATCTGCACAATGCCATAACGGTCTCTTAAATCCACAAATATAATTCCACCATGATCACGGCGCTTGCTTACCCATCCACAGAGAGTAACCTGAGCTTCGTTGTCTTTTTTTGTTAGTTGTCCACAATGATGACTGCGTTGTGATGTCATAATCTTAACCTCTTTCCTCTTTTAGCATTGCCAATAAATCAGTCAAAGGAACTTCCTTTTGACTGCTTGCTACCATATCCTTCACCATAACAGCGCCCCTGGTCAATTCGTCAGCACCAAAGATGATGGCTTTTTTCGCCTTTAATCTATCAGCCTGCTTCATCTGCGCCTTAAAGCTGCGTCCCATGGAATCAACATCAGCGCTAAAGCCCGCATCTCTAAGCTGAGAAATGGTAGAAAAAGCAAGGGAAATATCCTTTTGATCCGGCACTACAGCAAAAATGTCAATCCCGGTATCTAGGCTAGGCAAAAGCTCCTGTTGACCTAAAGCCAAAAGCACTCTTTCAATACCCATGGCAAAGCCAATACCACTCATGGCCGGTCCACCTATTTCCTCTACTAGCCCATCATAACGGCCACCGCCGGCTACAGCACTTTGAGCTCCTAAGGCAGTATATTGAATTTCAAAAGCAGTCTTCGTATAGTAATCTAGGCCACGTACTAAGGTACTGTCTAGCACATAGGAAATACCGGCAGCAGTAAGGATTTCTTCCACCTTTTTCAGATGAGCTTCACACTCAGGGCAAAGATAGTCTGTAATATTAGGTGCTCCTGAGGCAAATTTTTGACAACGAGAATCCTTACAGTCTAATAAGCGTAAAGGATTCTTATTGATACGCTCCTTACAGTCCTCACACATTTCCTCAATATGGGGACTAAAATATTCCTGTAACGCCTTTCTCTGCAAAGGACGGCACTTAGGGCAGCCCACAGAGTTAAGCTTTAATTTCAAATCCTTAAGGCCCAGCTTTTCCAGCACTCTTACCGCCAGCATAATGCATTCAGCATCAATTACCGCTGCATCGCTGCCAATAGCCTCCACCCCAAATTGGTGGAACTGTCTTAAACGTCCGGCCTGGGGCCTATCGTAACGAAACATTGGTCCAATATAAAAGACCTTGACGGGCAAAGAGCCACCATACATTTTATTTTCTACAAAAGAACGTACCACCGAAGCAGTATTTTCCGGACGAAGGGTAACACTTCTGCCTCCCCTATCGGTAAAGGTATACATCTCCTTATCCACTACGTCCGTAGCATCACCAATACCACGCTTAAAAAGCTCCGTATGTTCAAAAATCGGAGTTCTGATTTCCTCATAATTAAATTCCTTACAAACCTCTCTCATGACCTGTTCAACATAGCGCCAAGCTTTGATTGTTGAAGGTAAAATATCATTGGTTCCACGCGGTGCACCTGTTAACACTTTATATCCCTCCCGCTCTTACATTGTTTACATCATTTTAACTTATATATTCTACCATATAAAACACCTTTTCTTCAATCATTCTCTCGGTTTTTCTCCCAAAAAAGAGCATTTTCCTAAGAAAATGCTCTTTTAGACAGTTTTTACTCCTCATCTTCCCCTCTATGCCATAGATATTTATATAATACCCTGCCCATGCAAAGAACCGGCACAGCAAAAACTACTCCCAAAATACCAAAGATTTTACCGCCCACTAGCACCCCCACAATAATTAAAACCGGATGGATGTTGAGGGAACGCTTCATCACCTGAGGCAAAATTATTTGGCTATCTAAAACATAGTATAGCACATAGCCTAGCAGCATGGGCAATACCAAAGAAGGAGAGGTAATATAAGCAAAGAAAATTGCTGTAAGCGTACAGATAAAGGGTCCCACAAAGGGAACTAATTCCAGTACTGCTGCCATTGTGCCTAAAACCAAGGCGTAGCTTGGAGTCAGCACAGTAGCAATTCCCGTAAGACAAATCCCGGCAATAAGGCACATTTTCATCATACCTACACCGTACTCGCAAAGAGCACTACCTACGTCACTGGTAATACGATATACCAAAGGGCGACTTTTTAATGCAAAAATGCATACAAACATTTTTCTTAAGGAGGACCAATCCTTTAAAAAGTAAAAGGAAATAAAGGGTACGATAAAAAGACTGAGCATTCCTGCCGCCATACCAAAGGTAGAGGACATCAGGCCCTTTACCAAGGCCACGAAGCTTGCCGTCAAGCTATCCATCAAGGAAATAACCATGCTCCGCACATTAAGAGGCAAGGAGGCCACCTTATCCTGATAAAAATCCGTGCTTAAAAAGCTAGTGGTGGAATGGGATATGGCAGGTATATGAGTTAAGACATAGTTCACCTGTAAAAGCAAGGGCTTCACAAAAAAGGTAATAAGTCCATAGCAGCATAAGCCCACCAAAAGAAAGCTAATAGCAATAGCTATACTGGGAGGCAACGGCTTACCCCAAAATCTAATTTTCTTTAATTTGCGTACTAAGGGATAGAGCACAAAGCTCATAGCCATGGCCATCACCACAGGGAACATGATCTCCGCCATGATGTAAAAAATAAAGACAGCCACAATAGCTAAAAATATTTTAGTCCACACACTTTTATTTAAATTCGCAATATTATTAATCATAGTCTATTGCAGAAAAGGATTTCTGCGACGCTCCCAACCTACCGTAGTAGCAGGACCATGCCCTGGTAATAAGCGTACGTCGTCATCCAGGGTTAGAAGCTTGGTTCTGATAGAGGTCAAAAGCTCCTCGTAGGACCCCCCTGGTAAATCGGTACGACCAATGGATTCAGCAAAAATGGTATCTCCGCAAAATACCACCTTGGACTCAGGTGCTATAATGCACACCCCACCCTTAGTATGTCCCGGAGTTGTAGCAATCTCAAAGTTAAGACCTGCTACGGTTAGCTTTTCCCCATCGGTGAACAGCTCCTCCGCCGGAGCAAAGGTCTTAGGACCACTGCCGTATTCTGTAACGCTGCGAGAATTAATTAATTTCGGTGCATCCTCCTTACACATGTAAACCTTGGCTCCGGTAGCCTGGCGCAGTTCATCCAAGCCTCCGATATGATCATTATGTCCATGAGTAAGAAAAATAGCACGGACAGTAATCCCATGCTCCTTTATAGCGGCTACAATTTCCTTGCCCTCTGCGCCTGGATCTACCACCACGCCCTCCATGGTGTCTTCATTATAAGGAACATAACAGTTGGTAGCTAAGCCACCAACCTCCATTTGTAAAATTTTCATTACAGCCTCCTCTTTTTATTGCCCTTTTAAAATTAAATACCGGAAATCTTTCTTTCCACTTTGTAAACGCCTTTGATTCTTCTAATCCTACCCATGACATATTCCAATTGTTCTGCACTGGTAATATCTAAGCCTAAATCAATATAGGCAGTTTTATTACTGTCCACTCTGGCATTTAAGGAATGAATATTAATCTTGGTTTCACTGGCTACCGTCATAATATTTGCCATAACGCCTGTTTGATCCTGGGTTATGATTTGCAGCATAACCTTATAAACAGAATCTGTAGCAATATCCCAGGACACCTCAATCATCCTATCTGCATCATCCTTATTAGATAATACATTGGGGCAGTCCGCTCTATGTACGGAAATACCGTGCCCTCTGGTAATATAGCCTACAATGGGATCCCCAGGAATGGGATTACAGCATTTAGCCACCTTCACCATAATATCATCCTCACCCTTGACTAAAATGCCATGGCTGGCCTTAGCCTTAGAACGACGAGGCTTTAATTCTGATAAAAGCTCAGAAAGATTTTTGGTAGTATTTTGTCTTTGGTGCTTCTTGTAAAGCTCAATGAGCTTTACCATCACCGCACTTAATAAAATACCACCATAGCCTAAAGCAGCTAATAAGTTTTCTTCACTGCCGTCCATATGACTGCGAGAAGCTACGTCCTTAAGATATTCGCTGGACAAAAGGTCCTTCGTGTCATAGCCTAAACGCTTACACTCCCTCTCCAGCATTTCTCTACCCTTAACAACATTTTCTTCCCGTCTTTCCTTTTTAAACCACTGTCTAATTTTATTCTTGGTTTCATTGGACCCGGCAATATTCAGCCAATCCCTACTGGGTCCATTGGACTGCTTGGTGGTAATAACCTCTACAATATCCCCATTAGCTAGTTTATAGTCCAAGGGAACTATTTTGCCGTTAACCTTCGCACCTACACAGCTATTACCTACACCTGTATGAATACGATAAGCAAAATCAATGGGCACAGAACGTACCGGCAAATCAATAACATCTCCCTGAGGAGTGAAAACAAAAACCTCATCAGAGAAGACATCCATTTTTACTGAATTAACAAACTCATTGGGATCCCTCATATCCTGATGCCACTCTAAAAGCTGACGTAACCAAGACATCTTTTCATCCCCTGATTTAGTACTACCACTAGCAGCTTTAGAGCCACCTGACTCCTTATAGCGCCAGTGAGCAGCAATACCATATTCAGAAATCCTGTGCATCTCAAAGGTACGGATTTGAATTTCTAGGGGCTGTCCGTTGGACACTACCACCGTAGTATGGAGGGATTGATACATATTAGATTTAGGCACAGCAATATAATCCTTGAAACGTCCGGGAATAGGGCGCCACTTACCATGAACAATGCCTAAAACGCCATAGCAGTCCTTCACCGAATCCACTAGCACACGGACAGCTAAAAGATCATAAATCTCATTAATATTCTTATGATCCCTTTGCATTTTTTTGTGAATACTATAAAAGCTTTTAGGTCGTCCTTGAATTTCGCAGCGTATGTCCGCCGCTCCCACTAAGCTTTTTAGTTCATCCATAGCCTCCTGAATAATAGCCTCACGCTCATGGCGCTTAGCTTTAACCTGCTCTACTAGGTCGTAATATTTCTGGGGCTCCATATAACGAAAGGCTAGATCCTCTAATTCCCATTTAATGGCAGAAATACCCAGCCTATGAGCTAAGGGAGCGTAAATTTCCAGGGTCTCACTAGAGATCCTCTTTTGCTTATGAGGGGGCATATATTTCATAGTCCTCATATTATGCAATCTATCTGCCAGCTTAATTAAAACTACGCGAATATCCTTAGCCATAGCTAAAAACATTTTGCGATAATTTTCAACCTGCTGCTGTTCCTTAGAAATATACTCAATCTTTCCTAATTTGGTTACGCCATTGACTAACTCCGTAACCTCTAAGCCAAAAATATCCTTCATCTTGTCCAGGGAAGTATCCGTATCCTCCACTACATCATGGAGAAAAGCTGCTGCTAGGGTAATTTCATCTAGCTGGAGCTGGGCTAAAATAGTAGCTACTCCCAAGGGATGCACAATATAGGGCTCGCCAGAGGCTCTTTTTTGAGAGGAGTGAGCCTCAGCAGCATAGTTATAGGCCTCCCTGACAAACTCCACCTGTCTAGGGGTTAAATAGGTGCTAATCTTAGCAAAGAAATCCTCTACGCTTAGTTCCTTTTCATCTAAATGCTCCATAAGCTCCTCCTTTCTCGGCCGCAGATTTAAATATTTTCCTCTGTCAAAGCCTTAAGATATGCCTCTTCCATACTTTGATAAGTAGGTGAATTATTTAAGGGATTAAAACTGGTAGCTTCCAGCCTGACCCTTTGTTCACTTATGCTAATAAATCCTAGTTCCTGAAAAACCTGAAGAATATTGGAGGAAAGAGCAATTCCATCCGCCGTCTGCAAGGCAGTTAATTCCTCCATATGGGTAAGACCCTCTCCCAAGGACTCTTTTAAAAGCTTATAACAGCTGCTCATACCCTGTCTATCAGGATACAATTTACGCAATTTAATTTGCTGGGGAGATAATTGTGTAACATTATTTAAATATACTGTTTTTTTCTCTATTTGTAAATTATTTTTTGCATTTTCCTTTTGTCTTGCCAAAGCTAAAAGAAATAAGTTCACACTTTCCTTACCTTGATAACTATTTAGCTTGGCTGCAAAGGCTAAAGCAATCTCCTCTGGGGGAATTAACTCCTTAGCTAAATGTCCCTCATGCCAACAAATGGCTTTATACTTATAGGCACCATGAAGCACATTAAGGCGCAAATGCTCTCCTTCCTTGCCCAGAGGAAAGGCACTAAGAAGCTTCGCTGTAGCAAAGGCAAGCACAGGTGCTTTATTACCCTGTCCATAGGGCTCTAAAAGTGCTAGCTTAGTGACAACCTCCACGCTCAGCTCTTCCTCAGGAGATAAAACATAATCAGGCTCTACACAGGGTACATAAGCTTTTCCCTCTAACATATCATCAACTGCCTGACAAAAGCGCTGTCTAAAGCCTGGAATGTCCTTTGCTGCAAGACTTAAGCCTGCTGCCTGACTATGTCCACCAAACTGTTCTAAGAAATCCTGACAAGTACTTAAAGCATCGTAAATATTTACCGGAGGAATGCTGCGACAGGAGCCCTTGGCCCTACCCTCGTCCAAAGAAAGTAGTACCACAGGCACATTATATTTTTCTACCAAGCGAGAAGCTACTATACCGATGACACCTGGATGCCACCCCTCACTAGCTAGTACCAAGGCTTTAGGCACAGCTTCAGCCTCCACCATAGTCTGGGCCTGCTGAAAAATCTCCTTGCTGATATTTTGTCTCACAATATTTTCTTCGTTCAGCTTCGTGGCAAGGGCAGTAGCCTCCTCCAGATTACCACAGGTTAGTAATTTAACCACGTCCATGGCATCGTCCAGACGACCTGCAGCATTCATCCTAGGAGCTAGGACAAAGCCAACAGTTTCGCTGGTAAGTGTTTTCCCCTCCATACCAGCCACCTTAATTAAAGCAGCAAGTCCGGGATTTGTTGTCTTGGCCAATTGACGTAAGCCATAGCGAACAATTTCTCTATTTTCTCCGGTCAAAGTAACTAAGTCAGCAATGGTGCCTAAGGCTGCCAGGTCAACATACTTCGTCCAGAAGCCTTTAGTATTAGTAAGTCTTTGATGCAGCGCTTGACACACCTTAAAGGCCACTCCTGCCCCGGATAATTCCTTACAGGAGTAGTTATCACCCTTTTGATGAGGATTAATAATAGTATAGGCTGGAGGAAGAATTTCCGGTGGTGTATGATGGTCCGTAATAATAATATCCATGGAGGAAGCTGCTCCCTCCACCTCTGCTTTACCACTAATGCCGGAATCAACCGTAATTAATAGACCTGTACCTTGCTTAGCCAATTGCTCCAAAGCATTGGCATTAAGTCCATAGCCTTCTTTATCTCTGCGAGGAATGTAGACATCTACATGAGCACCTGCTTGCTGCAAAAACAAAAAAAAGAGG
>CAZTGQ010000019.1:7837-11103 GCA_964613345.1 uncultured Acidaminococcales bacterium
ATAGTGAGCTAGAAGTAATACCAACTACTTCAAAATCACCATAAATAGTAATATGCTCTCCCTTGTTAATGGCCGCCACAATTCTTTCTACAGCTGCATCCATATTTTTAATTTGCCAAGGGTCACCAAAGGGTACGTCCCCTCCGTATAAAAATTCTTTAGCAGCTGCTTCTTCAGTCAGACCTCGTCTGAACAGCACGCTGGCTACCAGTCTAGTTACTCCCAGCTTAGCAGCTAGCTCCTCTATCTGAGTAATAAACTCAGGCTGAGTAAAATCTATTTTTTTCTTTTCAATCATCTTTTTATCCTAGCTTTCCTACGGACGTGTAAGCTCAGATGCTTGAAGAGCTTGTTCGCTATTAACGCCCTGTCTTTGAGCATGCATTTGCATATCTAATTTTTCCTGAAGGTCCTTTTTTTCTCCCTCTAAGGTCTTAATATAATCCTTGGCTTTTCTATTTTGTAAATAGTGAGCAGCCTTTATCTTTAATACCCATAAGCCTGCTAGCACCACTCCTGCCAAAAAGCAGGAAAAAATAACTAATACTAAGCTGGTAGTAAAGGTCCAAGCTAAAAAGGTCACCTCTACAGCCATGGCATTTTGTATAGCAAAAAGAGCTACAGCAATACAAACCAAACCGCTAAGAATTAAATATAACATAACGTCATCCTCCCTTACCAAGTTAGCTTAATTTTAACACAAAAAAAGCCATCCGCATAGAGCGGATGGCGAAGTCTTAAACGACCTTTGTCTTACTAACAACCTTTTGGCTGGACTTGGTATTCTTTTTAAGGAACATCCACAAGGGACCGGCAAGGAAGGTGGAGGTGTAAAAGCCACTGGAAAAGCCCACCAACATAGCAAAGGCAAAATTATGAATTGTCTCACCACCAAAAAGGAAAATGGCTACTACAGCAAATAAGGTGGACAAAGAGGTGTAAAGAGATCTGGTCATACATTGCCAAATACTACTATCTACCAATTCACCCATGCTTTCGCTTCTTCTGTGGGTCTTAAGATTCTCTCTGATTCTGTCAAAAATAACAATAGTACCATTTACAGAATAGCCTACTACCGTTAAGAGAGCTGCTACAAAAGTAGAATCCAGCTCTAAATGAAGCAAAGAAAAATAGCTGAGTGTAACTAAAACGTCGACGATCAGAGCAATAATAGCTGCTAAAGCAAATTTAAATTCAAAACGAATGGTGATATAAATAATCATCAGTACCCAGGATAAAACCACAGCCATAGCTGCCTGCTGTACCAATTCGTTACCTACAGTAGCACCTACATTCTCCACTCTCAAGACCTGATTTTCACCTAGCTTAGCAGTAATATCGTTCATAGTAGCACGACGATCGTCATCACTGATAACTCCTGTTCTAATAAGAACAGAGGTGCTTTCCTTAGCGGTTGCATCGCTGCCGCCTAACTGAATAACGCTATTACCCAGCTTGTGCTCCTTTAACACATCACGAACCTGAGCTACGGAAACAGCCTTGGCGAATTTAAGATCAATAATACTACCACCGGTGAAATCAATGCCTAGGTTAAAGCCCTTGAAAAGCATGGAGCCTATACCTACCACTAAGAAAATAACCGTAATACTAAAGAAGAGCTTGGCATTTTTAACAATAGAAAATTGTTTCATTATTTAGCCACCTCCTCTTCAGCCTTCGGAGCACTGGCTCCAAAAACAGCGGGATTTTTAGTAAAATTACTGCCGATTAAGGATTTTAGTACAAAACGAGTAACTGTAATGGCTGTAAACATACTAATTAAAACTCCCAGAGCTAAAGTAATGGCAAAGCCTCGAATAGGTCCTGTGCCTAAATAAAAGAGCACTGCTGCTGCCATAAGAGTTGTCACATTAGAGTCTAGGATAGTCACGAAGGCTCTGGAGAAACCAGAATCCATAGCAGAGCGCAGGGTTCTACCCTTAGCAATTTCTTCTTTAAAGCGTTCAAAAATAAGTACATTAGCATCCACTGCCATACCTATGGATAAAATAATACCGGCAATACCAGGAAGTGTCAGCGTAGCATTTAGTCCCTTCATTACAGCTAAAAGTAAAAGTGTATAAAGGAGCAAAATAATATCTGCTACGATACCGGAAAGACGATAATATAAAATCATAAAAATAAAAATGCCGCCCAAGCCAATAGCACAAGCCTTCACGCTCTTATCCTTGGAATCTTGACCTAGGGTAGGTCCTACAGTTCTATTTTCTATAACCTCCAGCTTTACAGGTAAGGAACCACTACGGAGCAAAATAGCCAGATGCTCAGCCTCTTCCATATTCTTAGAGCCGGAAATCTGAGCATTGCCACCTAAAATAGGCTCATTTACCACAGGAGCAGTTAAAACCTCTCCATCTAAAAGAATAGCAATCTGCTTGCCTACGCTTTTAGTAGTAACGTCAGCAAACTTTTTAGTACCCTCAGAATTAAATTCTAGGGTTACTACGGATTGTCCATTTTGTCCTGCACTGGCCTTGGAATCCTTTAGGTCACTACCTGTAAGCACGGTTTGACCTTCCATGTTTTTAAATTCCAAAAGAGCTGTTCTTCCTAACATAGAAATAGCCTGCTCCGGATCCTTAACACCTGGCAATTCCACAATAATACGGTCCTTGCCCTGGCGTTGAATAACAGGCTCAGTTAAGCCTAGCTCGTTAACACGCCGTTCAATGATTTTCACAGAACGATTTACCGCATCATCATCTACCTTAGCTACCTCTGTATCCTTTGCTTGTAGAACCACGTGGGTACCACCCTGTAAATCAAGTCCCTGCTTAACACTTGTAGACAAGGGCTTAATAAAAAAACCAAAGCAACCAATAATGGCTACTATTACGACCAAAAATTTGGTCATATTATCCCATCTCAAATTTGTCTCCTCCTAACCAATCGGCTTATTTTATTTGCAAACTCTCAAGGCTCTTTCTGTCACCAAATAATTGACCTTGCAATCGTGCCCATTAAGCGGTATATCCCGCAAAACCTGCATTTCATAACCTACACCCATGCTTTTAGCCTTGGTGCATTTAGGCAAGAAACGGTCATAAAAGCCCTTTCCTCTACCTAACCTACCCCCGTCAGGGGAAAAGCTAAGACCGGGAACAAGTACTAGATCAATGTCCTCCGGCTGAATTATTTCATAAGGCTCCTGCACAGTGCGAATACCATAGCTATCCTTGGGAAGCTGCTTTAAAGCAACAAGCTGCGCTGCCTCCATATTTCCTTCGACTTCCAAAATCTTCGGT
>CAZTGQ010000019.1:11113-12563 GCA_964613345.1 uncultured Acidaminococcales bacterium
ACTATTTTAGCACTGGATAAAGCCAGTTGCAAGACTGGATCTATATTAACCTCGTCCTCCATAGCCAAATAACCCATAATCACCTTAGCCTCTAGGAACATACGACTGACGCTAATATGACTGACAATATCCTTGGTATATTTATGTTCATCCTTAGTATTCAAACGTGTTTTTCTTGTTTTAATTTCTTCTCTTAGAGTCTGTTTATCCATTTTATTTCTCTGTCGCAGCCTGATTTTGTACAGTACCAATAGCTACTCTGGCGATCTTGATTTCCGTATTTTCTGCTATCTTAAGGGTAATCTTATCGTCATGTATTTTGGTAACTTCGCCATAAATACCGCCTACGGTAACCACATTGGCGCCTACCTTAATGCTACTTAAAAGCTCTGCTCTTTGCTTTTGTTGCTTTTTTTGAGGACGATACAACATAAAATAAAAAACCAATGCCATCATCACAAAAGGTAACGCTGCGTTTAAAGAACCCATGCCTGCAAAATTCATAATCTTATTCCTCCGCTTTCTTTTCTTGATAGTTAGCTAAAAAATTATTGCGAAATTCAGGGAAACAATCTTCCCTAATAGCCCTTCTCATTTCCTCTGCAAATTTTAACAGAAAATGCAAATTATGTATAGTCAATAGTCTAAGAGCTAAAATTTCCTCAGCCTTAAAAAGATGTCTAATATATGCCCGCGAGAAATTTCTGCAGGTATAACAATCACAGTGGTCCTCAATAGGTCTAAAATCCTCTGCATACTGAGCATTTCTGACTACCAATCTTCCTGTGTGAGTCATAGCTGTACCATTTCTGGCAACTCTAGTAGGATAAACACAATCAAACATATCCACGCCTAGATTAACACCCTCTACTAAACAATCCGGCGTGCCAACCCCCATAAGATAACGAGCCTTGTTCTTAGGCATCTGTTCTGTGGTATAATTCAGCATTTCATACATCAGGGGATGTGGTTCTCCTACACTTAGACCACCAATACCATAGCCGGCAAAATCCATCTCCGTGATAGCCTTGGCACTGTATTGGCGCAAATCCTTATACATGCCTCCCTGCACAATACCAAATAAGCCCCTGTCACTTCTAGTTTTAGCTTCTAGACAACGTTTTGCCCAACGAGTAGTCCTTAATGTGGAGCTCTTAGCATAGGCATAATCCGCAGGATAAGGAATGCATTCATCAAAGGCCATCATAATGTCAGCCCCCAAGTCTTCCTGAACCTGTACAGAAATTTCCGGACTTAAAACCTTCTTGCTTCCATCTAAATGAGATCTAAAGGTAACACATTCCTCGGTAATTTTTCGCATAGCCCCTAGACTGAAAACCTGAAAGCCGCCACTATCCGTGAGCATCCCTCGGTTATAATTCATAAAGTTGTGAAGTCCTCCAGCCTTCTTAACCAAAGAAGAACCAGGACGCAAAAACAAATGATAGGT
>CAZTGQ010000020.1:0-2153 GCA_964613345.1 uncultured Acidaminococcales bacterium
ATTGGAGCATATTAGGTCCGTCTGATAAAGCCTTGGAGGGATCATCATGAACCTCCAAAAAAAGTGCATCTATGCCCACTGCTGCTGCCGCTCTAGCCATATGAGGCACATATTGGCTTTGTCCACCGGAAGAT
Source organism: uncultured Acidaminococcales bacterium (assembly GCA_964613345.1). Taxonomy (GTDB): domain Bacteria; phylum Bacillota; class Negativicutes; order Acidaminococcales; family Acidaminococcaceae; genus CAZTGQ01. The sequence goes on from CAZTGQ010000020.1 coordinate 135, forward strand.
GTTCCTTGACCACCGGGAATCTGTACGCTATGAGTAGCATCCATACAAACAGGATAGCCTAAAGCGCGCATAATAGGCAGAGAACGCATATCTGTTACTAAGGCATTGTAGCCAAAGCTGACTCCACGCTCTGTGAGCATGAGATTATGGTTGCCAGCCTCTTCTACCTTAGTAATAACATTTTTCATATCCCAGGGGGCTAAGAACTGGCCCTTTTTCACGTTCACTGTGCGACCTGTTTTCGCCGCTTGATAAACCAAATCCGTTTGTCTACACAAAAAGGCAGGTATTTGTAAAATATCCAATACTTCAGCCGCCGCCTCCAACTGAATTGTTTCATGCACATCACTAACCACCGGTACGTCTAAATCCTTTTTAATCTGAGCCAAAATAGCCAGTCCCTCTTTAAGTCCCGGTCCTCTAAAGGAATGGACGGAGGAACGATTAGCTTTATCAAAGGAAGCCTTGAAAACATAGGGCAAGCCAACCTTAGCACAAATCTCTTTGGCTCTTTTTCCTATAGCTAGGCTATGCTCATAGCCCTCTAGAACACAGGGTCCAGCCATGACCAAAAGGGGATGACCCTGTCCCACCTGATATCTATCACCAATCTTAATTGTTTGCATAACCTACTCCTTTCCCTCTGCCTCCAGCTTGGCAAAGAGCACATTAGCCGCCTCTAAATCCTCCGGCGTGTCAATGCCTATGCCGGTGAAATTATTAGTAATAACTTTAATTTTAATGCCATTTTCCAGTGCTCTAAGCTGTTCCAGCCCTTCTATGCACTCCAGCTCCGTAGGAGGAAGGGCCGCAAATTTCAGGAGGAATTCTCTTCTGTAGGCATAAATTCCTACATGCTTATATACTTGAAAATCCTCTCTCTCGTTTCTCGGATAGGGCAAAAGACTGCGGGAGAAATACAGGGCATAACCGTTTAAATCAGTTACCACCTTTACCGCATTAGGATTATCATAATCCTCCTTGTCCATAGCGCTTTTTACAGTAGCCATTTGCAGCTGTGGATCTGCTTCAAAGGCTGCTGCCAAATTATCAATAACCTCCGGAGGAATTAAGGGCTCGTCTCCTTGGACATTAATCAAGACCTCCACCTGAGGATAATGCAGAGCCACTTCTGCCAAGCGGTCTGTACCACTGGGATGATCCGGTGAAGTCAAAAGCACCTCTCCACCAAAGCCCTTCACTGCCTCCACTACCCTCTCATCATCGGTAGCTACTACCACTTGCTCAGGAATTCTGGCTAAAACAGCCCGCTCATAAACTCTTTGAATCATAGGCTTGCCTGCAATAAGCGCCAAAGGCTTGCCCGGCAATCTAGTAGAAGCATAACGAGCAGGGATTACACATAAAACTCTCATTTCTTAATCTCCTTTTTTATAGCCACATTTAACGTGTCAATAAAGTCCTTGTTACCGGAAGTAATTTGAATCTCCATATTAAGAATATAAAGAGGTACCTCTCTGTGCAAATAAATAAATTCCGTAGGAATTTTAACAGCATCCTTACCTGTAGTAATTAAAGCCTTCACGCCCTTGCTAACAGCCCTGTCCATAATATACTGCATTTCTACCATGCCGTAATCATGATGATCAGGATAGCGAATAGCTTCCTCAATAATCAAGCCTTCTGTAGTTAAGGTTTGCTCAAAGGAAGCAGGATTACCAATGGCGGAAAAGGCCATAACGGATTTGCCCTTAAGAGCCTCTAGGCTCAAGGCCTGAGTCATATCATTTTTGTACCAATCAGCAATTTCCACATAATTACAAGGTTTATGCATGCTTTCTACTACCGGAGCCTTAGGAGCATATCGGTGCAGAGTATCACACAGGGTAGCCCTAGAGATAGAAGAGCTTTGATCGCACTTAGTCAAGAGGAACAGCCCAGCTCTATCTAGATTACACAAGGGTTCTCTCAAGGTGCCACGAGGCAAAATGCTACCATTACCAAACATATTCAGAGTATCCACCAGCACCACATCTAAATCTCGGTCTAACTGCCAAT
>CAZTGQ010000020.1:2163-12480 GCA_964613345.1 uncultured Acidaminococcales bacterium
ATACCCATCATCCAAAATAATTACTTCTGCTTCCAGCTTCTCCACTGCGAATTTGCCGGTAACAGCTCTTTCCTTACCAATAACCACCGGAATTCCGGGCAGGGTCTTAGCCATTAAATAAGCTTCGTCACCTGCTTCATAGGCAGTCATATAAATCTTCTTGCCGTCAGAAACCACACCAATGCTTTCCTGCCAGTGGGAGCGATATCCTCTGTTTAAAATAACTACCTTGTAGCCTAAATTTTGAATCATAACGGCTACCTTTTGAGCAGTAGGAGTTTTCCCAGTACCTCCCACCGTAATATTACCAATGCTTATAACGCAGCAATCCAGCTTAGTTCTAGGTAAAATACCTGAGGTATAGCAGTATAGCTTAAGCCGTACCCCCAACTCATAAAGCACCGAAAAGATGCGTAGAACAGACAGTAGAAGCCAATCCACAGGTCCATTATCCTCGCCATGGGACAAAAGCATCAGATACTGAGTAACTGCATCTCCTGTACGCATTTTAGGACTGATTTCATCATTAATATTTCTGGTATTAATCCTGTAATGGGTATTAACCATGCTTTCCGTAGCTGTAATATCCAAAACTTCCTGCAAATATTTAATAGTGCGGACTGCCGCCCCTCTATTATCCTTAATTACCTGGAAGGAGGCCTCTCCCATCTTCGCTCTTAAAGCATCATCCTTAAAGATAGTGAGGAATTCTTCAGCCAACTCCTGCTCATTACTAATCTGGCGCAGGGCCCCCACCTTGGATAATAAGGCAAAGGTGTCCTTAAAGTTGCTCATGCTGGGTCCTACTACAATGGGCTTAGCGTGAGCGGCAGGCTCTAAAGCGTTATGCCCGCCATGATTAACTAAACTACCACCTACAAAAACACCGTCTCCCACAGCATAAATACGGCCTAATTCACCAATGGTGTCAATCAAAATAACCGGATAAGTTGGTCTCGTCCCCTGCACTTTTTTCAAAGCACTTCTGAGGCCTACCTCTAGGCCATAATTTTTGGCTAAGTGAGTTATTTCATTTACTCGACCCGGTTTTCTAGGTGCAATAACTAGGCGAGCCTTAGGAAATTCTGTCTTTATTTGATTAAAGGCTTTAAAGAGAGCCTCCTCCTCCGTGGGATGAGTACTGCCGGCAACCAGCACGGGATAGGCATCCTCTAAGCCCATTTCCGCCTTATAGTTAGCAAGATCAGCTGCCGTTACCTCTGCATAGGTTTGGTCGAACTTAGTATTACCGGTAACGAAGATACGTCTTTTCTCCGCTCCTAAATGCTCAATATAAGAAGCATCAATATTGGACTGCATACAAAAACGAGTTACGCTGGCCATCATATCTGTTAAAATGCCAAAGAGATAACGATAGGTCTTTACCGACTTGTCAGAAATACGACCATTGACCATCATCACAGGAATTTTTCTCAGCTTAATAGCTCGCAAGAAGTTCGGCCACAGCTCGGTTTCCACCGGCATGAAAATTCTGGGCATAATTCTTTTCACGAAGGATTCCGAAACAAAGGGCAGATCCACCGGAAAATAAATAATAGCATCGGCCTCAGGAATAATTTGATGAGCCATATTATAACCACCGGTGGTAACAGCGGAAACTAAAATCTTGGCCTCCGGCATAGACTTCCTTATTTCCTTCACCAAGGGACTGGTGGCCACAATCTCTCCTACGGAAGCACCGTGAATCCATATGCAATTTTTGTGTGCCACAGCAGCAATTTCTTCATCCCGAAATCCACCCAGGCTTTGGCGAAACCGTCTGGGAAAACCCTTCTCCCTAAAATATCGCCAAGTAAAATAAGGTAAAATGCCAATCAGGAATAAAACTACTGCTAAAAAGTTATAAATATAGTACATGCTTAACCCCTCTGTAATTGTGCCGTTTTGAATTGAATATCATGTAATCTGGCATACAGGCCTTGCTTATCCATAAGCTCCTGATGACTGCCTTCTTCCACAATACATCCCTTATCCAGTACCAGTATTTTATCTGCATTTTGCACCGTAGAAAGTCTATGGGCAATGACAAAAGAGGTACGTCCTACCATGAGTCTATCCAAAGCATCCTGAACAATTTGTTCACTTTCCGTATCCAAGGCGGAGGTAGCTTCGTCTAAGATTAAAATTCTGGGATCCTTCAAAATAGCTCTGGCAATAGCAATACGCTGCCTTTGTCCACCTGAGATATTTACACCCCTGTCCCCCAGCCTTGTTTCGTAGCCTTGGGGCAGTTTTGCAATAAATTCGTGAGCATTAGCTGCCTTGGCAGCTCTTTCTACTTCCTCTAGGGACGCATCCAAGCGACCATAAAGAATGTTGTCATACACACTACCATTAAAAAGGGTAGTTTCCTGAGGAACTATACCCACCTGCTCTCTTAAGGAAGCAAGTGTCACATCTGCAATATTGTAGCCATCAATGGTAATGCTCCCCCCAGTTAAATCGTAGAATCTGGGAATGAGATTCGCCACTGTGGATTTACCTGCTCCACTGGGACCTACCAGGGCTACTACCTCTCCGGCTACAGCCTTGAAGGTCATTTGCTTTAAAATAGGCTCCTTCTCGTTATAAGCAAAATCCACTTGGTTAAATTCCACATTACCCTGCACCTTAGGCAGAATTAAAGGATTTTCCTTTTCCTTAATTGTTTCCTGTAAATCTAAAACATAAAATACTCTTTGAGCTGCCGCCAAGGCCTTTTGCACTGTACCTATTGCTCTGGTAAGGCGCTTGACGGGATTAGAGATATTAATAGCGTAAACTAAAAAAGCTACCAAGGAGCCTGCAGTAATATTACCATGAATAACACTTCTGCCCCCAAACCAAATAATAGCAGTAACGCCTAAGGCCGCCGTAAATTCCACCACAGGAGTTAGCGTAGCCATGAGCTGAGCATTTTTCATGTTAGCATCAAAATTTGTTTTATTCTGCTTATCGAAACGATTAATTTCATATTCTTCTCGGACAAAGGACTTTACCACCCGCACCGAGGAAAGGCTCTCCTGCAAAATAGAGGTAATATCTGCTGTAGCCTCTTGAATTTTATGGCCGGACTTACGAATTTTCTTGCCAAAATAATCCATGAAGAAGAGAACCACAGGGAAGGTACAAAAGGTGAACAGAGTCAGCTTCCAGTCTAGGATCACCATTAAAATAATAGAACCAATGAGCACACAGGCCTCCGTAATCATTTCAATGGTATTGGATACCATGGCAGATTGCAGGGCGGAAACATCGTTAGTCACGTAGCTCATAATAGTTCCCAATTTGTTTTTATCATAAAAAGAAGTAGCCAATCTTTGCAGCTTGCGATAAACCTCTCCTCTAATGTCAATGACTACCCGCTCTCCTACATAGCTCATAAGATAGTTCTGTCCATAGTAAAAAACTCCCCTAGCAAAAAACATAATTACTATGCTGACACAGATTAGATTCAAAAGATTCTGGTCCTTGTTCTGAAAAACCTGATCAATAACGTCCTTCACAATCCAGGGTACATAAAGATTGGCACCAGCAGCTAAAGCAGTACAAATACCAGCGGCAATGAGTCTAGAAATATAGGGTTTAATATAGCTTAAGATTCTTCCATAAATATTCATCGTTTATCTCCTGCCACCTTTAAAATAAGCTCTGCCACCTTCTTGGTGCCACCTGGTTCACCCAGCTTCTTCACAGCGCCCTTCAGTTCCTCGCGGATGGCTCTGTAGCACTCTGGGCGTAAAAATTCTACCACTCCGGCAGCTATTTTTTCCGGAGTTAGCTTTTCTTGAATTAATTCCGGCAAAATTTCCTTGCCAGCCAAAATATTAGGTAAGCCAATATATTTAACCTTCACCAAGCGTTTGGCAAAGGCAACACTTACAGCATTGGCCTTGTAGCAAATCACACTGGGCAACCCACATAACGCAGCCTCCAGGGTAACTGTACCGCTGGTAGCAATCGCCGCATCGCACACGCTCATCACGTCATAATTATCGCCCTCTACCACCTTCACAGGAGTAGAGCTTTGAGCTAATACCTTAGTTAAAAGCTCCTCTTCAATATTGCCGGCCTTAGCCAGAACAAAGTCCACTTCAGGATGCGCCTGCTTAATAAGAGGCAAGGCCTTAAGCATAATAGGCAGTACATTAACTATTTCTTTAACTCTGGACCCCGGCAATAACAGCACTAATTGGCGTCCCTCACACTTGCCCACCTTAGCTAAAGCTTCCTGCCTGGGCAAATGAGTCCGGACAATATCCACCAAAGGATTGCCCACAAATTCTGCGTCCGCTCCCGCTGCCTTATACACGTCATAGGCAAAGGGATAAATGCAGGCTACCTTAGTAACCAGCTTAGCCACATCCAAAGCTCTACCCCTGCGCCACGCCCAAGCTGATGGAGGAATGTAGGCTACAATGGGAATATTAAGCCTTTTTGCTTCCTTGGCCACCCGCATATTAAACTCCGGATAATCCACAGTAACAAAGCAATCAGGCTGGCGCTCAACCATCACCTGGCGGAATTTATCCCGCAAGCGGAAAAAACGCGGCAGGGCCCTTAAAATTTCCATCAGTCCCATAATGCTATATTCTTTATAATTAAAGAGAACTTCTCCCCCAGCCTTAGCTAGGGCTTCTCCACCCATACCGAAAATCTCAGCTTGGGGCTCTAGAGCTAATATTTCTTTAGTGATTGCAGCTGCGTGTAAATCTCCGGAAGCTTCCCCGGCAGAAATAAATATTTTAGTCACGAGCATTCTCCTTTATAAAGTCAATCAGGTCACAAAGATACACTCTATTATACCATAAAAAAAGCGTGGGCGGTTGCCCACGCTAAATATTTATTTACTCTTGCTTTGCTACCACCATAATATTATGAGCGTTAGCTAGAGCCAAGGTTTTTTCTCGCTCTACTAAGAGAGTACGTCCTGCCTCCATGACAAAACCACTAGCACCTGCAGCTATCATGGACTCTATAGTTTTGGTTCCTACACTTGGCATATCAAAACAATTATCCTTCAGAGGCTTTGCTGTCTTGGCCACAATAACATCCCGGCCTAAGGTTCCCCCTCGCAAAATACAAGCATCCGTACCCTCAATAGCTTCTACTGCCATAATAGCCTTATTCTTCACTACCACGGTCTGACCAATATCAAGGCCACCAATTTTTTTCGCCATGGCAAAGCCGTAATCCATATCCTCTGCTTCTTCCATAGTGGGTTTTCTCTTAGAAAGAACACCTACCTCAGGCATCAGCGCCTGTAAAAAAATGGTTTGGTCCTGCACCTTCATACCCAGGGACTCTATTTTAGCCACAATAGCATTCATAATAGTATCATCATGACGATCCGGTAGAGACATGAGCAGCTTCACTGCCTGCCAATCCGGCAGCATCCGCCCTGCACTATAAAGGACCTCCTTGGTAACCTTGCCAATCATGGTTACTTCCTCAGCTTTTTCCTGCTTTAAGGTGTCCAAAATCTTACCGATTTTGCCCACATGAATATCATAATACACATCTGCTACCTTGGAAAGCTCCGGATCCACTCCCGGTACTAAAGCCACTACCACCGTCTTATATCCTGAGGCCTTAGCTCCTAAAACTAAATCCACAGGCAAATGTCCCACTCCTGCTAAAACGCCCAAGGTTTTGGACATATCCTTCACCCTTCCTATTCCTTAGTGCTGCGGCCACCGGTACGGCAAATACCACGCTCCACCGCTCTTAAAAAGCGCATGAAATGCTCTACCTCTTCGCAGCTATCTAATTCCTGCTCCATTTTATCAATAGCATCAGGCAAGGATAATCCACTATTATAGAGAATCTTATAAGCCTTCTTCAGCTCCTTGCGCACATCCAAGGAAATACCTGCTCTTTGAATTCCCACGCTGTTTAGTCCGGAAACATGGGCAGGATTACCTGCCACAATAACAAAAGGAGGCACATCCTGAGAAATACGGCTCATTCCACCGCACATACAGTTGCGCCCTACCTTCGTAAACTGGTGAACAGCAGTTAAGCCACCAATCACCGCTCTATCCTCCACAATAACGTGTCCGGCCAGAGTTGCACAATTAGACATAATAACATTATTACCCACTATACAGTTATGTGCTACATGGGTATAAGCCATCATCAGCACATTATTGCCAATTCTGGTTTCATTTCCGTCCCCCACAGCTCTATGGACAGTGGCGCACTCTCTAATAACCACGCCATCACCTAAAATGGTCATGGTGTCCTCACCCTTGTACTTTAAATCCTGAGGAGCTTCACCTATACTAGCGCCTTGGAAAAATTCACAATTTTTACCAACCACAGTGTGACCCGTTATTACTACATGAGGATGAACAATAGTACCCTCCCCTATTGTCACCTCTCCACCAATCACCGCATAAGGTCCAATTTCCACGTTGGGGGCGATTTGTGCACCGGGATAAATAATCGCTGTGGGATGTATTTTTTCTTGAACTAAATTTTTTCCATCAACTACCATGATTTTCACTCCTAATTTTATTTATTGTCCATCAAGGCAAAGAAAAAATCACCTTCACAAGCCGGTTCACCGTCCACCGTGCCCTCGCAATGAGCCACACCCATGGAACCTTTAATTTTCGCAATTATAGCGGTTGTCACCAGAGTATCTCCCGGTACAATCTGTCTACGAAAGCGGACATTGTCAATTTTGGCGAAAACAGCAATTTTACCTCTATTTTCCTCTGGGTAAAGCAGTGTTACGCCGCCTACCTGAGCCATGGCTTCGATTAAAAGAACTCCCGGCATAATAGGATTACCGGGGAAATGCCCCATAAATTGCGGTTCATTGAAGCTGATATTTTTTATACCCACTGCCCTTTTCATCGGCTCCAGCTCTACCACTTTATCAACTAGTAGCATGGGATAACGATGAGGCAGGATTTTTTGAATTTCATGAATATCTAAGGTTATCATTTGTTTACTCCCTATCTCCCCCGTGGGTTCATTTTTCTCAGCAAGTTTCTGCTGTGCTTTTCTGTAAGCAGCTATTTCTCCGGAAATGCGATCATTAAAGGCATGTCCAGATTTAAAAGCAATAATATGCCCTTTAATAGGGCCTAATAAGTACATATCTCCAATTACATCCAAAATTTTATGGCGAATAAGCTCATCGGAAAATCTTGGCACAGAAAGAAGTCCTTCCTTGCCAAAGACTACCACATTATCCGTATTTCCACCTAAGCCCAAGCCCATTTTTTGCATTTGGGCTACTTCTTCTTCAAAAGCCACTGTCCTTGCTCTGGCTATTTCTCTTAAAAAGGTATCTCCCTCATCTTCTACGGTCATCTCTTGATGACCTAAAAGAGGATGGTCATTTTCTGAGGTAAAGGAAATTTTAAACCCATCATAGGGTACTACCTTAATGGACCGATCTCCATCAGTGTAAGAAAATTCCTTATCAATCACATAAATATTTCTAGCAGCGGCTTGTTCCTGAAGGCCTGCCTCAGTAATAGCCGTAATAAAGGTTTGGGCACTACCATCTCCTACAGGAGGCTCCGGAGAGGACATTTCCACATAACAATTATCCACATGCATCATGGCCAGTGCTGCCAGCAAATGCTCAATGGTCCCTACCTGGGCCCCATTGGCACTTAAAGTTGTTGCTCTCATAGTCCCGGTAATATTTTCTGTCCGTGCAGGAATCTGGGGCATACCCTCTAAATCCGTACGAATAAAAACTATACCTGTATTTTCCGGAGCTGGTTTAAGGCAAAGCTCCACACTCTTACCGGAATGCAAACCTATACCATTACACTCTACAGCCCTTTTTATGGTCTTTTGTTGTGCTAATGTCATGGACTACTTACCTTCCTTAAATAATTTATATCTCTTCCGTCCATCCTTCCAACGGTCGTGGACCCAAAACCACATAGTAGGATCCTTAATGATTTCCTGCTGCGCAAGAATTACCAGTTCCTTCATTATACCACTAACATCCTCATTTCTGTTAGCTGTTTTAGGAGTATAAAGAGGTGGATATATTTTAGCGGTCAAGGTTCCATCCGGATTATTATGCATAAAAAGAGGAATTATCGGCGCCCCAAACATTCTGGAAAGGTACGCCGCTCCCGGTGGCACCACAGAGGGCTTGCCAAACAGCTCTAAATGGACACCATCACCACTGGTATCTTGATCGTACAAAATACCCACCAAATGCTTTTCTTTTAAGATGTGGCCGATGGCCAGCATACTATTACCACCATGATTATAGGTCACCTTCTGACCTACCATAGTCCTATATTCATTGATAAATTTATCCATACCGCCATTATTCTGCTTTCTGGTAATGGATAACAAGGGATAACCCAAAAGGGCCATGGATGCACCTAGCATCTCCCAATTTCCGTAATGAGCGGTACACATTACTACACCCTTATTAGCTCTATAGGCCGCCTCTAAATATTCCAACCCCTCAAACTTAACTAGCTCGTGAAAATTAGTCTTATTAAGCAGGGGATAGTGCAGAAACTCTATCACCATACGTCCAAAGCGAGTAACACTTTCCTTAGCTATTTCTTCTGCTCTTGGCTGAGAAACACCTAAGCAATCCTTAACATTTTCTACAGCAACATACTTCCGCCACTGTGGCACTACTAGCCAAGCAAGAGCACCAATACCCTTCCCTAAAAGCTTACATAAAGAATTCGGCAGGAGGCAGACAACTGCGCTAATGACCTTCATCGCTGCATATCCTAGCATAGTGAATACCTCCCTCTCTTAAAAAGTAAAATTAACTCCTGCAAAAGCGTTCTTAGAGCGCACGCCAACCTCTCCCTGCAAAAACTTACCTAGAGGAATAGCTGCACCATAGTTAAAATCGTGCCCATCATATTCTAATTCCAGGGTAAAGCTTTTTAGTTCCTTTTCAAGGGCAATAAAGCCATTTTTAAGTCTGCCGGTGCCAACACCGCCATGTGCTTTCACCGACCAGGGTAGGTTCTTGGTAATAGCTACATAACCAACTCTGTCTATTTGGTCACCTATATCCTCCACGCCCACAGCCAGAGCCGGTGAAACAGCTGTTTCCGGAAGAATTTGTAATTTGCTGCTAAAAACATTGTGACTATCCCCATGCTTTACATTGACCCTGCTGGCTGCCACCTCTAACCCTGGCAGTAGGGAAAAATTCGCTCCCACAAAATTTCCATCCTCACCGGCTTGTCCGCCAAGAGAAATATGTCCTATGCTCCTAACAGAGCCTGTAGGCACATTGATTACACCGGAGGTTCCGCTAGGTGTCATTTTAGCTTGAGCCAAGGAGCTACCGGTTAAAACTAAAAGAGCTGTTGCCAGTAAAATTTTCTTCATTTTAACATCCTTTTCCTTCCAAGGCTGCTACCTGCTTTTCCAGCTGGCGCACCTTCTTTAATAAATCTCCTACCTTACGAACATTGGCCTCTTGACGCAACCAATCCCCATGGGGCTGAGCAGGGAAGCCAGACAAAAAGGCATTATCACCAATATCTCCTATAATACCTGCTCTGCCTGTGAAGACACAGTTGTTCCCTATCTTGATATGACCTACAGTAGCAGCCTGCCCCCCGAAGGTGCAATTATTACCCACAGTAACGCTGCCGGAAATACCAACATGAGCCACCAAAAGACAATTTTCTCCAATAATATCATTATGTCCTAAATGGACAAGATTATCAATCTTCGTACCACGTCCTACCACAGTGCTATCTACAGTAGCTCTGTCAATACAGGTATTGGCACCGACCTCTACATCGTCTCCTAAAATTACATTACCTGTTTGCAGTACCTTAGTATGCTTGCCCTCAGTAGTCACGTAGCCAAAGCCATCGCCACCAATAACACAGCCTGCCTGTAAAATTACTCTAGCCCCCAGCTGGCAGTTTTCTCGTACCACCACATTAGAATAAAGGGTACAGTCCGGTCCGATTTTAGCGTGCCTTCCCACATAGGCATGGGGATAAATAACTGTATTATCTCCAATTTGGGCATCTGCCGCCACATAGGCAAAGGGCAAAATAGCTACGTTCTTGCCTATTTTAGCCGTAGAATCAACATGTGCCTTGGGGCTGATTACTCTTTCCACCTCTTCCGGTGGTCTAAACAAAGTAAGCAGCGTAGCAAAGGCAGCCCTGGGATTTTCCACTCTGATAACGGCCTGCTTCCCCTTAAAGCTATCTCCTGTAGCTAAAACCAAAGCAGAAGCCGCCGATTGTCCTGCCACCTCCACATAAGGTGGTACTGCAAAGGAAATCTGTCCAGTCTGAGCCTCCTGTAAACCATTTACCCCTGTGATGAGAA
>CAZTGQ010000021.1:0-4900 GCA_964613345.1 uncultured Acidaminococcales bacterium
CCTGCAGAGCGATGGCAGCAGGAACTCATCCTGATTTTATTCAGGTAGCGCCACTTGCTGCAGGTAAGGAGCTGCTTTTAGAGCAGATTAAGGAGATGGCAAGACAAGCTGCTTATGCACCAACGCTTTCTCCCTACAAGGTTTGTCTCATAGATGGAGCTGATTATATGAAGGCTCCGGCGGCTAACAGTCTCCTCAAGCTTTTGGAGGAACCACCGCCCTATTGGCTTTTTATTCTCATTGCCACAGATGCTAATAAGCTTTTGCCCACGATTTTATCAAGAGTTATGGAAAGGCCTTTTCGTGGGTTGGCAGTGGAAGATATTACTCAAATTTTAACTGCCCATCAGGTGCAGCAGCCCCAGGTTTTGGCTAGCCTAGCAGATGGGTCACCCGGCAAGGCTTTAGCCTATGCAGATATGGATGCCCTCCTGTGGCGAGAAAGAGCTTTTTACTTAGTAGAGCAGGTGGGTAGTGAGAGAGTCATGGAATTTTTGGGACAGCAGGAATGGCTGGAGAAAATAAATCAGCCAGATGGCCTCTTGCTGCTGGAAATGTTGACCTTAATTTTTAGGGATGGTTTGTTAAACAAGGAACAAATTCCTTGTAGCTATTATAATGAAGATAGTTTGCTGAGAATAAAGGCCTGTTTTTCCTCTTGGACAAGTACTGCTCTGGAGAAAGCTCTTGTTTGGACGCAAAATAGTGCCAGAGCTGTAGGCGGTTATAGTGGAGCCAAGGCTGTTTTGGAAGCATTGCTGTTAAGACTAAATGGTTTAAGAAGGGAGAAATAATTTGAATAAGGTTGTAGGCGTGAGATTTAAGCAGGCGGGTAAAATATATTATTTTGCTCCGGCCAATAATCAAGTAGATATGGATGATTTTGTCATTGTAGAAACTGCTCGGGGTATAGAATATGGTCAGGTTGTTACCCATGTTAAGGAAGTGGAGGACAAGGAAATTGTCAGCCCCTTGAAGCCCATTATCCGCAAGGCTACCCCCGCTGATAGCATTAAGGTAGAGGAAAACAAGAAGAAGGAAAAGGAAGCCTTTGCTATTTGCCAAAAGAAAATTGAGGCTAGAAAGCTGGAAATGCATTTGGTGGATGTGGAATATACCTTTGATGTAGGAAAGATTATTTTTTACTTCACTGCCGAAGGACGCATTGATTTTAGAGAGCTGGTTAAGGATTTGGCAGCTATTTTCCGTACTAGAATTGAGCTGAGACAAATTGGCGTACGAGATGAGGCTAAGCTCTTGGGGGGTATTGGCTGCTGTGGTAGACCCTTATGCTGCGCTTCCTTTTTAGGAGACTTTGAGCCTGTGTCTATTCGCATGGCTAAGGATCAAAATTTATCCCTTAATCCTACTAAAATTTCCGGTATTTGCGGCCGTCTATTATGCTGCTTGAAGTACGAAAATGATCAGTATGTGGCAGATAAGAAGCGTCAAAGAAAAGCCTGTAAGCAGGGAGAAAGAGAAAATACCTTTACTCCTAAGCCAGGTCTAGTGGTGGTTACACCCATGGGCGAGGGCAGAATAGTTAGTGTTAACCGTAGGGAGCAAACCTTAGCGGTAGAATTGTCCCAAGGCAATGTGGTTAATGTTAGTGTGGACGAAGTGGTAGATAAAAACAATGTGGAAGAATAGGTATGAATGAGACTAGACGATTAGATAGTTTACCCGGCTGTGGGTATAAAATATGGCAGGATGAAAAAGAATTTTCCTTTACGACGGATGCGGTATTTCTAGCCTCCTTTCCTCACTTAGTGACTAAGGCAAGAGTACTGGAGCTTGGTTGTGGCACAGGAGCAATTAGCTTAATTTTGGCTCATCGGGGGGCTGCTAAGGTGCTGGCGGTGGATGTCAATATTGGGGTGACGGAGCTGCTCACTAAGAGCGTGCAAGAAAATAAGCTGGAAAAGCAGATCAAAGTGCGTACTACCGACATACGTAATCTCAAAAAGGAAGTAAGCTCAGAAAGCTTTGACCTAGTGGTGGCCAATCCTCCCTATCGCATTGGCGGCAAAAAGCGCCGGGTGGGGACAGCGGCCTGCCATGAGGTGGGAACCACTTTGGAGGATTTTTTCCAAGTGGCGGCCTACATGGTGAAGTATAGAGGGCGTTTTGCTTTAGTACAGCTACCGGAGCGTTTTAGCGAAGCGGTACTTTTAGGACAGAAATATGGTCTGGAGCTCAAAAGGCTACAATGGGTACATTCCTTTGTGGAAAAACCGGCTTGGATTTTTCTAGCGGAATTTGTTAAGGGTGGTTCGTCAGGCCTCACGGTATTGCCACCTCTAGTTATGTACAAGCAGCCTGGACTTTACAGCGAGGAAACACTAGCGGCCTATGGCATGTCTGCCGGAAAGGAAATCTAACATGAGTGAAAACTTGGGCTCCTTGTACCTTTGTGCTACGCCCATTGGTAATTTGGAGGATATGACGCCTCGTGCTGTGCGAATCCTACAGGAAGCTGATTTAATTGCTGCCGAGGATACCAGACATACCAGATATCTATTGAATCATTTTGGCATAACGGGCAAAATGGTCAGTTACCATGAGCATAACAAAGAGGTACAGGGACCTGTCCTTTTACAGGAGCTTTTAACAGGGAAGAATATAGCTTTGGTCAGCGATGCCGGTTTCCCAGGTATTGCAGATCCAGGGGAAGCCTTGGCCAAGGAAGCTATTGCTGCCGGCATAACCGTAGTGCCGGTACCGGGAGCCAATGCTGCTCTTACGGCCTTGGTGGCTTCAGGTCTTGCTGCTACACCATTTTTCTTTGGCGGCTTCTTGCCCAAGAGCAGGAAAAACAGAAGAGAAAAGCTGGAGGAGTGGCAATTTATTCCCAGTACCATTATCCTTTATGAAGCTCCTCATAGAATCAGAGAGGTTCTAAAGGATATAGAAGAACGTTGGGGGAATAGAAGGCTTGTTTTAGCCAGGGAGTTAACAAAGGTTTATGAGGAATTTTTCCGCGGTTCGGTGGCCAGTGCCAGAGAGTTTTTAGAGGCTAAGGAGCCCAGAGGAGAATTTGTTATCATTCTAGAAGCTCCTCAGGTTCAAGAGATAGCATTGCCGGAGGACCCCTTAGTTAAGGTAAAGGACTTAATAGCTCAGGGAATAACCAAAAAAGAGGCTTTAGCCAAGGTTAGTAAGGAATATAAAATGCCCAAAAGGGAATTATATAATAGTTTAGTCTTAGAAGAGGAAGGTAAATAAAATGACCAAAAAAACTTTTTACATTACAACGCCGATTTATTATCCCAGTGCCAAGCTTCATATCGGGCATGCCTACTGTACTACTATTGCTGACACTATTGCTCGCTATAAAAGAGCTGATGGCTATGACGTTATGTTCTTAACCGGTAGTGATGAGCATGGACAGAAGATTCAGCGCAAGGCAGAGGAAGAGGGGGTTACCCCTCTTCAATATACGGATAATATTGTGGCTGGCTTCCAAAATCTTTGGAGGATGCTCGATATCAGCAATGACGATTTTGTTCGTACTACTCAGGAGCGTCACGAAAAGGTAGTACAAGCTGTTATCCAAAAGGTTTTTGACCAAGGGGACATTTACAAAAAGAATTATGAGGGTAAATACTGCGTTTCCTGTGAAGCTTATTGGACTCAGCATCAGTTAGATGAGGCCGGTGGCGTTTGTCCGGATTGTGGCAGACCGGTGGAAACCATGAAGGAGGAAAGCTATTTCTTTAAGCTTTCTAAATATGAGGATCGTTTACTAGCCTATATTGATGAGCATCCTGATTTTATTCAGCCGGTAGCTCGTCGTAATGAGATGATTAATTTCATTAAGCAGGGCTTGGAGGACCTTTGTGTTTCCAGAAGCACCTTTGACTGGGGTATTAAGGTACCCTTTGACCCCAAGCATGTAGTGTATGTGTGGTTTGACGCCCTGCTTAATTACTTTACAGGCATTGGCTATGGTAGTGATATGGATAAATTCCATAAATTCTGGCCCTGCGACTTACACTTAGTTGGTAAGGAAATAGTTCGCTTCCATACTATTATCTGGCCTATTATGCTGATGGCCATGGGTGAGGAATTGCCGAAGAAGGTTTACGGCCACGGTTGGCTGGTGGTAGATGGGGATAAGATGAGTAAGTCCAAGGGTAACGTGGTAGATCCTGTGGCCCTGATTAATGAATTCGGAGCAGATGCTATTCGTTATTTCCTTTTAAGGGAAATTAATTTAGGCAGCGATGGTAATTTTTCTCGTGATGCTTTAATTGGACGTATTAACTCTGATTTGGCTAACGATTTGGGTAATTTGCTGCATAGAACCATCAGCATGATAGAAAAATATCATGGCGGAATTGTCACTAAGGTTATTTCTAAGGATCCGGTGGATGAAAAGCTACAGGGTCTTATAGGTGAAACCTTGGGTAGATATAAGGCAGCCATGGATGATTTGAAGCTTAACGAAGCTATCAGAGAGGCCTGGCAGCTTGTGAGCCTCAGCAATAAATACATTGATGAAACAGCTCCTTGGATTTTAGCTAAGGATCCTGCCCAAGAGGAAAGATTGAAGGCTGTTATGTATAATCTTGCTGATTGCTTGAGAGCTATCGCTATTTTACTGTCTCCCTTTATGCCTGCTACTGCACCTAAGATTTTCAGTCAATTAGGTCTAGCTGTGCCAGCTCAATTCCTTCTCACGGAAGTGGAGTGGGGTAAGCTACCAAGTGGCACTAAGGTGGCTAAGGGAGAACCGATTTTCCCCCGTATTGAAATTAATGAAGCCGGGGAAACCATTATTGGCGGTACGAAAAAAACTGCCGGTAAGGTAATAGCACCTGCTCCTAAGACTGAGGAAAAACCAAAAACTCAAGGTGAGGGAGAACAGGAGAAAGCTGAAATTACCATTGAGGATTTT
>CAZTGQ010000021.1:4910-6814 GCA_964613345.1 uncultured Acidaminococcales bacterium
CTAAACTGGATTTACGAGTGGCTAAGGTTCTTAAGGCAGAAAAAGTGCCTAAGACGGATAAATTAATGAAGCTTTTGGTGCAAATCGGTGCTGAGGAAAGAACTATTGTGTCCGGTATAGCTCAGTATTATACAGAGGAGACCTTGGTAGGTCGCAATGTTATTGTCATCGCTAATTTAAAGGCGGCTAAGCTCAGAGGAATTGAATCCAGAGGTATGCTTTTAGCAGCTTCTGATGGACAGGGACATTTAGTCCTAGCAGATGCTCCTGGTATGGTTAGTGGTAGTAGGGTGAAATAATGTCTAAATATCCTTTGTTTGATTCACACGCACATCTAGACTCCCTAGATTATGAAGAGGACAGAAAAGAGGTTTTGGCCCAGTGTGAGGAGCTTTTAGCCGGTCTTATTAATCCAGGCTGCGACAGAGAAAGCTCCCTAAAGGCCATGGAATTAGCTAAGGAGTATCCCTTTGTTTATGCAGCTGTGGGTTGGCATCCAGAGGAAATTGCTAAATGCAGGGACGAAGATATTGCTATTTTGGAAGAGTGGTGTAAGGAGCCCAAGGTGGTAGCCCTGGGGGAAATAGGGTTGGATTATTTTCACGATGAAGGAGCTCCTCATGAAATGCAGCGCCAGCGTTTTGTGGAGCAGCTTCGCCTTGCCAAAAAGGTAAACCTACCTGTTATTATTCACGACCGAGAGGCTCATGGCGATACCTTAGAGCTAATAAAAAAAGAAGGTCAGGGAGTTTTAGGAGTCATGCATTGCTACTCAGGCAGTATTGATACTGCTAAGGAGTATCTTAAATTAGGTTGGTATTTTGGCTTTGGCGGCAGTAGCACTTTTAAAAATGCTAAAAAGGTGAAGGAAGTCCTAGCCTGGATGCCCTCAGATAGAATCCTCTTTGAAACTGATAGCCCCTACATGACACCTGTGCCCTTTCGGGGAAAAAGAAATAATCCTTGCTATACTCAATTGGTAGCGGAAAATGCTGCTCAGTTAAGAGGCTGTGATGCTGAGGAGCTAATGTGTATCTCCACGGAGAACATAAAAAAACTTTTTTCAAGAATAAAGTAACTAAAATCGTGTGTAAAGTACACAAAAAAGACACATGTTTGCACCTCTGTTTTGTTAAAAATTAGTAGCTGGTCATAAAAATCGTTTGACAGCCTCAACCTCCCATGGTAGAATGTGCACACTTTTAAGGAGGCTGAGAAATGTTAAACGAAAGTCATTTTAAGCGCACCTATAAGTTCATTGTTGTTCTTCTTTTAGTTTTAAGCAGTGTGAACTTTTTAGGCTTTGCCACGGCACCCAAAAAAATAACTGTGGTAGCAGATGGTCACACCATTGCTTTAACTACTAGAGCTCTTACCGTTAAGGGAGCTTTGGAAGAAGCAGGTATTGTCTTAGCAAATGCAGATGGATATGAACTAGTGAATAAGAGCAAGCTAGAAGATGGAGCTCAAATTAAGGTGTTAAGAGCAGTGCCGGTGAAGGTTTGGAAGGCTGGCAGAACAACTGAGTATGCTATAGGTCGCAGTACGGTTAAAGAAGTTTTAAATGCTTTGGATATCAATTACCAGGGGTATAAGGTTTATCCGAGCTTGGATAGTAAAGCCACCTCAGGTATGACCATTAATTTGGTGGATGAAAAGGCAGAGCTTGTTACTAAGGTAGAGGAGATACCTTATGAAGTGCAAATCAAAAACAACGATAATATGCCCAGAGGTAGACGTACAGTTATTACTCCAGGACAAAAGGGACAGGCAAGAGTCACCTCCAGAGTGGTTAATGTAGGTGAACGTCAATTCAACAGAGAGGTTAGCAAGGAAATTATTGCTCCCTCGGTGCCCGAGGTTGTGGAGGTTGGCACCGGTGCTAATATGCTGGAAACCTCTAG
>CAZTGQ010000021.1:6824-12452 GCA_964613345.1 uncultured Acidaminococcales bacterium
TTTGTACGCTACAAGCAGGTTAGACAAATGGAAGCTACTGCTTATACTTTGGCAGAGGGCAATGGTGACGGCGTTACCTCCATTGGCATAGTGCCCTATCATGGTATTATTGCTGTTGACCCTAGAGTAATTCCCTATGGAACCAAGGTTTATATTCCCGGCTATGGCTTTGCTATGGCAGGTGATTGTGGAGGCGCCATTAAGGGCAACCGCATCGATTTATTTATGACAAGCTATAATCAGGCTATACAGTGGGGTCGACGAACAGTTGACATGTATATCCTAGAGCAATAAGGAGTAAACATGCTGAAGGAAGTATTAGTTGTGGAAGGTAAAATGGATACGGTGGCTATTAAGAAAGCGGTAGATGCTGAAACTATAGAAACCGGTGGCTTTACCTTAGCACCCTATACTTTAAGGGCTATCGAGGTAGCTTATAAAAAGCGTGGTATTATTATTTTAACTGATCCGGATCGAGCCGGTGAAAGAATAAGAGCATTTTTGACAGAGAGATTTCCCCAAGCAGGGCAAGCCTTCGTTCCCAAAGTGGATGCTACGGCTCATCATGATGTGGGGATTGAACAGGCTAGTGCTGAGGCTATTAGACTGGCTCTGTCCAAGGTGCGCTGCCAAGAAATTAAGCCCCGGAGGGAATTTAGCCACCGGGACTTATTTTTGCATAATTTAAATGGTGCACCCGCTGCTGAGGAAAATAGAACCAGAGTGGGTGCTATTTTAGGTATTGGCTATGGTAATGCCAAGCAATTTTTGCAAAGACTTAACAATTACGGTGTTACCAGAGCTGAATTTACAGAGGCAGTAGCCAGCTTAGAAGGAGAAACATGGAACAGCCAATTATCGCCAAGCGAGAAGTAACTCAATATATTTTAAATACCTTTGGTTTAAAGGCGAAAAAACATCTAGGCCAAAATTTTCTCGTGGAGGAGTCCATTGTGCGTGGCATAGCTGCAGCAGCGGAGCTTTCTTGTGGCAGCAAGGTTCTGGAAATAGGACCCGGTATTGGTACGCTGACCCAAGCCCTGGCGGAAACCGGAGCAAGTGTTACCTCCGTGGAAATAGATAAAGGACTTTTGCCCGTCCTGGCCAAAACCTTAGAGGGCTATGATAATGTTACAATTATTAATGAAGACATTTTAAAGGCTGACATTCCTGCACTCATGGGTACGGAGCCCTACGCAGTAGCGGCAAATTTACCCTATTATATTACGACACCAATTATTTTTGCTCTTTTAGAGCAGCATTTACCCTTAACCAAGCTAGTTATGATGGTTCAAAAGGAAGTAGCACAGCGTTTGGTGGCTCAGCCCGGTGGCAAGGATTATGGTGCTTTGTCCGTATCCCTACAATACTATATGGAGCCTAAAATTGTGCTGCAGGTACCGGCAAAGGCTTTTATTCCTCCCCCCAAGGTGGAATCAGCAGTGGTGGTTTGCACCCCCCATGCTCAGCCCATAGTGCAGGTAGATGAGACGATTTTTTTCCAGGTTGTGAAGGCTGCCTTTTCTGTAAGACGGAAAATGCTCAGCAATGCTCTGCGTAATATTGGACTTACAGGTGACGAGGTGAAGACGTGGCTTGAAGCTTCCGGTATAGATGGTAAGCGTAGGGGAGAAACCTTGAATTTAGCTGAATTTGCTCTTTTAGCTAATAGCTATGAAAAGCTTTATGCTCTTAAGTAAATAATAAGGACGGGGAAATGATAGCTCGCTATCATTTCCCCGTCCTTTAGCTTAGTCGGAGTAGAAAAAATGTTCTTGTTCTATTTGCTCTGGACTTATTTCTTTATTGGGAGCGGTAAAGCCTCGTCCGAAAACGTCATTGGCATCTTGTATAATAACAAAAGCGTAGGGGTCAATTTTAGCGATGATATCCTTGATTTTGCCTAGCTGGGTAAGCTTAATAACGGCAAAGATAACCTTTTTGTTAGCGTGGGTGAAGGCGCCCTCTCCGTAGAGATAGGTGACTCCACGACCAACCTCTTCAATAATGCTTTGGGCAATGGCAGAGGCGTGATCACTGACAATAATAAGGCTCTTTTTGTAGATGAAGCCCACCATGAAGAGATTAGTGAACTTAAAGCTAACGAAAAAGAGCACCAAGCTATATAAAACAGGCTCTATGCCAAAAAAGTAAAGACCGAAGGTCATGAGTATGAGACCAAAGGACAAATTACAAGCCCCTATACTAATACTGTAGTGCTTATTGATGAGAAAGCTGAGAATATCCAGACCACCGGTAGAACCCTCGTTGCGGTAAATAAGAGCACCACCGATACCGGATAACATGCCACCGGCAATACAGGCCAAAAGTGGATTGGAGACAAACTTAGTTGCATTTAAAAAGGCGGTAGCATCTAAAAGAAAGGAAAAAATAGCAGTTCCTATGATGGTGTCGAGGAAGAATCTTTTCCCCAGCTGCTTGTAAGCTAAATAGAAGAGGGGAATATTTAAAATAAAGCTTGTTATACCCACTGGGAGCTTGAAAATATAAAATAAAATTAAACAAATACCGGAAAGTCCTCCGCTGAGAAAATGCTCCTGGATAAAGAAGCAGTTAATGCCCAAAGCCATTAAAAGACAGCCCAAGGTAATCATAGTGTAACGTAAGAGTAGTTTATTCATGGTTTTAGTTCCTCCGTTTTCATTTTAACATTTTTCAGGGCCTTGGGGTAGGTGTTTTAGAGATAAAATGCCAGCTTGGAGAAAAGAAATCAAGGCTATTTATATAATTGGCTTGCTTGAAAGGTAAAGAGGAGATAAAATAGAAGTAGTATACATTAAACAAAATGCAAAGGATGATATAGGTGCAGGAGCTAGCTAGAGGGAAAATCAATCTAGGCTTAAGAGTTTTGGGAAAAAGAGCAGATGGGTATCATCAAGTAGATATGCTTATGCAGACAATTTCTTTTGCTGATGAGCTGGAGCTTACTGGGCAAAAGGGCTTTAGCCTGACCATGAACGATAAAGAGCTGCCCTGGGATGAGAGAAATCTAGCTTATCAGGCGGCTCAGGCTTTGCAAAAAGCTACAGGGCATAGCTTAGATGGCCATGTGCATATTCAAAAAAATATTTTTAAGGCAGCAGGACTTGCCGGCGGCAGTAGTGATGCAGCTGCCGTTTTGCGTGGCTTAAATAATCTTTGGCAAACAGGTCTTACCATTCTGGAGCTGGAAAAAATAGGTGCTACCTTGGGCAGCGACATTCCCTTTTGTGTAAGAGGCGGTACGGTGAGAGCTACAGGACGAGGCGAAGAGCTAACTAGCTTGCCTCCTTTACCGGAGCTGTGGCTAGTTTTAGCCAAGCCTGTGGCTTTGGAGGTATCTACTGCTTGGGTCTATAAAAATTACCAGCCTGAGCATGTTGGTAGGGTGGATATGGAGGCTTTAACTGCTGCCTGCAGGGAGCAGAAAAGGGAAAAGATTATTGCCCTCTTAGGTAATGATTTAGAAAGTGTAACACTACCTCAATATCCTCTTTTAGAAGAAGTAAAAAGAGCGCTTTCACAGCTAGGAGCGGAAAATGTTTTAATGAGTGGTAGCGGTCCGACTATTTTTGGCGTTTTTTCTCAGGAGGAAATTGCCAGAAGCGTAGCTGTAAAACTAAGTAAGCTTTTACCGGTGGTCGCGGTGGCGGCTAGAACAGAATAGGGAGCGAAAAAATGACACAACATTTGGATCAAATTCAATTGGATGTATTTAAGCCTTTGCGGGAACTAGTGACAGACAATTTAAGGCAGGCCATTATTAACGGTTCATTTCCTCCGGGCATGAGACTTATGGAGCTGCAGCTGGCTGCAGAAATGGGAGTATCCCGTACTCCTGTCAGGGAGGCTATTAGAAAGCTGGAGCTAGAGGGATTAGTGGTTATGATTCCTAGACGTGGCGCTTATGTGGCCAATCTTTCCATTAAGGATATTAATGAGGTTTACGAAATTCGCACGGCCCTGGATGTTTTAGCAGCTGGTCTTGCTGCTGAGCGGATCAAGGAAGAAGAACTGGAAGAGATGGAACGAAATCTTATTGCTATTAGGCCGGCTATCGAAAGTATGGATATTCCTCGAATTATTGAAGGTGATACAGCCTTTCATGAAATAATTTACAAGGCCTCTCGTAATGAAAGATTAATTAATATTATTAGTAATTTAAGGGAGCAGATTACCAGCATTAGAGGTGGTTCCATGCTTTATCCAGGTCGCCTTAAGGAGATGCTGGAGGAACATAGAATGATTGTGGATGCCATTGCTCAAGGAAATGTAGAGGTGGCTCAGAAGGCAGTACAGGCTCATATGGAAAATGCAGAGAGAACTCTTTTAAAGACTATTGAGGAGCAAAGCTTGAGTGCAGCCGAGGAAAACAAGAGAAGTAAATAGGCCTAACTACAGGTAAGGAGGAAAAGCATGTCAGAAATAGTGGGAATTATTCTTGCCGCTGGCAAGGGAACGAGAATGAAATCAAAGCTACCTAAGGTTTTACATAGGGTGGGTGGACTGCCTATGGTGGAGCATGTCTTAATTGCTGCGCAAAGGGCGGCAGCTAGCAAAAATATTGTGGTAGTAGGCTTTGGCGGTGAAGCTGTTCGTCAGTATCTAGGTAGTCAGGCTCAAATAGTGGAGCAAACTCAGCAATTAGGTACAGGTCACGCTGTGCTGCAAGCAAAGGCTGCGTTAGAAAAAGTTACCGGTACAGCCCTCATTCTTTGTGGGGATACACCCTTGGTAGAGGGCGAAAAATTAGCTAAATTCTGTCAGGCTCATGCTGAAAGCGGAGCTGCAGTTAGCGTTTTAACTGCTTTTACGGATAAACCAACCGGTTACGGTCGTATTTTAAGAGATATTAAGGGACAGGTTTTAGGTATCGTTGAGGAAAAGGATGCCAATTTAGAGCAAAAGGCTATTAAGGAAATTAATACAGGTATTTATTGTGCCCAGCTTCCTCTATTATTTGAGCTTTTAGCTACTCTTTCCAATAATAATGCTCAGGGAGAGTATTACCTAACAGATATCTTGACCAAGTGCTTGGAACAGGGTAAGCCCATCGCCGGCATTGCTACAGATGATTTTGCCATGGTAATGGGCATTAATTCCCGTCAGCAGCTGGCTGTGGCAGAGCAAACCATGAATCAAAGAACACTGGCAAGGCTTATGGATGAAGGGGTAACGATTATGGATCCACAGAGTACCTTTGTAGAAAAAACGGTAGCTGTGGGGGCAGATACGATTTTATATCCCTACACCTGGCTGGAGGGCAGTACTAAAATCGGAGAAAATTCTACTATTGGACCTAATGTGCGTTTAACAGATGTGGTGGTGGGCAATGAGGTAACCATGCAGTTTACCTATGGACATAGCTGCCAGGTTGGTAATGGTGTTACCGTAGGACCCTATGTGCATCTTAGACCGGATACAGTCTTAAAGGATAGGGTGAAGGTGGGTAATTTTGTAGAAGTGAAGAATTCCGTTGTAGGTGAGGGAAGTAAATTGCCCCATTTGACCTATATTGGAGATACGGATATGGGTGGCGGCGTGAATATGGGCTGCGGCTGTATCACCGTCAATTACAATGGAAAGAAAAAATCCCGTACGACTATCGAGGATTATGCTTTTGTCGGT
>CAZTGQ010000022.1:0-12431 GCA_964613345.1 uncultured Acidaminococcales bacterium
TAAGTTCTATCAGAAAGTTTTAAATCTTTCTTAATATTACCACAATGATTACAAAGAAAATATCTAACTGCTGTCATTTTAACTCCCCTCTTTCTTTCAAATTTACAGGTTTACCTGTTACTCCATTGTAGCACAGGCTAAGCGCCGCAACAATTATTATCTGACTCTAAGGTGTGAATTAATTGCAACATTCAGCTCCCTACCAATATATTCGCCATAGCTATCTTCTGCTGCACTCCAATGGTCCACCTCTGAATGAGCATTTACAAGCTCTCCCCGAGCATTAAAATTACAGGTATAGAAAGTAGTAGCCTCATTCTTAGCCAAATCATAGCGGACAAAGGTGATGACCGTTTTCACCTTTTCCTTAGGTTTATTCATTTCCAGCTTTTCCCAAACCTCTAAGGTATTGTCCCCCGTTTGGGTCAGAGAGCTCCCATCATAATATTTCACTGCTATATTACTTATTTTCTTTACCTGTATCCATTGCCCCTGCAATCTACTGGCAGCATACAGGAATTCCACTTGGGCGGCAACGCCACTATCCTTAGCTATCTTCTGCCATTTTTCCCGCTTTTTATTGCCTAAGAGGAGCTTACCTTTAGCATTGTAGACTTGCTTACCCACCGTGCGCCACTGTTTCTTGACAAAGTCGTACTGCCGCTGATAAAGACTGCTCTTAATCCCTCTAGTATCAGGAGAAGCTAGCTCTTCTTTTTCTCTCACGGTAAGGAGCTTGCCCTCTCGCTTTAAACTATCCAAGTCAAAATAAAGCTTGCCACCTTGACCATCCGTCCATAATTGCCAATGCGCAGGAGCTGCTTGCACTAGGCCCACACTCATAAGCTGAGCCAGCAAAACTCCTCCCACTATTAATTTCTTTAGCACGGTAACACCTACCTTCACCAAGAGTTCTTGCTTTTATTCTACCATGAGTGCAAGAAAAAAGGTATACAAAAAGCTACTAAGAACAATTAATCTGTGCCTAAAGGCAATTCATGCACTGAAAACAAGCAAAAAGCCCCCGAAAAAACCTGGGGGCTTACTCCAACCAAAAAGCCCCCAGGTTGCCCCAGCTGCTAGGAAGAAAGGTAGTTGCGCGACGCAGATAGTACCGTCTGGTACATCGAGGAGCGCGACTGCCTTTCTGACAACGCAGATGGAGTGACATGGGGGCTTTGTTTAAAATTTAAAAAGATTATTTGTGTTCGAACACATCCACTCTCCTATTAGCCGCTCTCCCCGCATCCGTATCATTAGTCTGAGCAGGATCATTCTTGCCCTTGTACATGGTTACGATTTGAGAAGCAGGAACACCGTGAGCCTTTACATAGGCTGCAACTCTATCTACACGGCGCTTGGAAAGATCATCATTGTAAGCACTGGTTCCTAAACCATCAGTATTACCTACTAGCTTGAAAACATGACCTGTTTGCTTAGCTGCGTTAACAATACTATCAGCGTTAGCAATTTGATCGCCTCTAAGATTATCCTTATCGAAATCAAAATGAATACTATTAAAATAATAGTCATTAGCTACTGCTACAGGAGCAGGTTGAGTTGTTTCTACAGGAGCAGCTACTGGTTCCTCCACATATTCTACAGGAGTAGCCTGAGGTTTGCCAAATTTACCGGTTAAGCCTAGGAAGAATCCCTTCCAGGACACATCGCCTTCATCAATATCGGTCTTTAAATATCTATAGCCAAAGTTGAGGTCAAGATTTTTAGCAACGCCATAAAGGTGCTCTTGGTACCTACAGCAAAGTTGCCATATAGGTCTAATTTATCAGCTAAAGCAGTTTTAGCCACAACACCGATTTGCGCAATATTGTTGGTACGGCTAACGTCTTGGATATTGGCATTAATTTGATTCCAACCGATATAAGCAGCAGCATGAGGATCAAAGCTGTAGAGAGCATTGATTTCATGTTGATGTCCACCTAAATGTAGGTCATTAGCCCTTTTAAAATCGCCTGTGGTTAAATCATGGTAGCCATATTGCACGCCCCATTTGTCAGACAGACCATAAGTAGCTTGTCCGATCAAGCCGATTTTACTTTCGGTATCAGCAGAAAAACCATAGCCGCTAGCCTTAGCTCCGCGCTGCCAAGCACCGAGATCGATTTGACCTTCGCCCTTTTTAAATTCAGTCATAGGAGTAGCACCGGCTACTGCAGCCACACACATACTAGCTAAAATAACTGCGGTTAAAATTTTCTTGTTCATCTTTTCCACTCTCCTTTATAAACATTTGCATAAATCCCTACTATCAGTAGGGCACATTTAGGATAATACTAAAACAGTTTAGTCAAAACCATGGTCTGGCTTCTATTAGGTCCTACGGAAACAATGCCTATTTTAACGCCCACCACTTCACTCAATCTTTGTAAATATTTTTTAGCGGCTTCAGGCAAATCCTCATAGGTCTTGATACCGCTAATATCCTGCTTCCAACCGGCAAATTCTTCATAAATAGGTTGCGCCTTAGCTAAAATTTTTAGATCCGCAGGGATATGGAGAATTTGTTTGCCATCTATTTCGTACCCAACACACATTTTAATGCTATCCATACCATCTAAAATATCTAAACGAGTGATAGCCAGATAATCCATGCTATTAATGCAGGCTGCATATTTTACCATAAAGGCATCTAACCAACCACAGCGACGAGGACGTCCTGTCACAGTACCAAACTCATGTCCTGTTTCTCTTAAATGAGTTCCCGGACCATCGGTGTCCAAAAGCTCACAGACAAAGGGACCTTCTCCCACTCTGGTAGTATAAGCCTTTACCACGCCTACCACGTGAGAAATATTTCTGGGTCCTACGCCACTACCGGTAGCAGCATTGCCTGCTGTAGGATTAGAGCTGGTAACATAGGGATAGGTACCATAATCAATATCTAAAAAGGTAGCTTGAGCTCCCTCAAAAAGAACCTTTTGCCCTGCAGCAAAAGCCTCTCCTAAGGCCACACTTACATCCGTAACATGGGGACGAAGCTCTTCCGCATATTTTAAATATTCCTCCAGCATGGGTTCATAGGCTAAAGGCTCAGCACCATAAACCTTAGTGAATAAAGTATTTTTAGCTTCTAATTGAACCTTCAATTTTTCTGCCAAGGTATCCTTATCCATAAGGTCGCACACTCTAAGACCTGTTCTGGCATATTTATCCATATAGCAGGGACCAATACCACCCTTAGTAGTACCGATCTTCTTATCACCTAAAGCCACTTCCTGTAATTCGTCCAGCTTCTCATGATAAGGGAAAACTACATGAGCTCTGTCACTAATGCGCAAATTGCTAGTATCTATACCCTTGGACTGCATTTCCGCAATTTCTGCTAGAACTACTCGAGGGTTAATAACCACGCCATTTCCTAAAAAGCAGGTTTTATCCTTGTATAAAATACCACTGGGTAAGAGTCTGAGCTTGTAGCTAACATCGTCCACCACTACAGTATGTCCTGCATTAGAGCCACCGGAATAACGCACTACTACATCTGCTTCCTGTGCTAAATAGTCTACGATCTTACCCTTTCCCTCATCGCCCCACTGGGCGCCAATTACTACAACTGCTGACATAGGAACATCTCCTTAAAGGCCAAAACGGGCCATAATCAAATCTACGTGCCTGAGCATGGGTTTAGGATCAAAGCAATGCTCAATCTCTTCATCGGTTAGATACTTCTTAATATCCTGATCTAATTCTACGTTAGTCTTAAAGTCTGCACCCTCTAACCAACGAGCCATAGCATTTCTTTGTACCCACTTGTAAGCATCCTCACGAAGTACACCCTTGCTCACTAGAGCAATCAAAAGATTCTGGCTGAAAATTAAACCGCCGGTCTTATTAAGATTAGCTATCATAGCCTCTGGATAAACTAAAAGCTTTTCTACAATGCCAATGAATTTACGTAGCATATGATCCAAAGCAATCGTAGAATCCGGCAAAATCACTCTCTCCACAGAAGAATGTGAAATATCTCTTTCATGCCACAAAGCCACATTTTCCATGGCTGCTACTGCATTGCCACGCAGTAATCTGGACATACCGCAAATCTTTTCACAGGTGATGGGATTACGCTTATGCGGCATAGCAGAAGAACCCTTTTGTCCTGGAGCAAAGAACTCCTCACACTCTCTAATATCCGTCCTCTGTAGGTTACGGATTTCCATGGCCATTTTTTCCAAGGAAGCACCACAGACAGCAATGGTAGTCAAATAGAAAGCATGGCGATCACGTTGAATAACTTGCGTAGCAAGCTTAGCAGGAGCAATCTCCAGCTTCTTGCAAACATATTCCTCTACAAAAGGATCAATATTGGAATAAGTGCCTACTGCACCACTGAGCTTACCAATAGAAATATATTTTTTAGCCAATTCTAAACGCTCAATATTTCTTTCAGTTTCGTCCATCCACAGAGCAAACTTCATACCAAAGGTCATGGGCTCTGCATGAATGCCATGCGTACGACCAATACAAACAGTGTGCTTATATTTAGCAGCCTGCACCTTTAAAGCATCTCTCAGCTTAACTTCTAGCTCTAGAAGGATTTCACAGGAATGCTTCATCATCACACCCATAGCTGTATCCTTCACATCGCTGGAGGTTAGTCCCTTGTGAATATACTTAGAAGCATCTCCTACATATTCTGCAACATTAGTTAAAAAGGAGATAATATCATGGTTAGTTACCTTTTCAATTTCGTGCATTCTTTCTAGATTAAAGTCAGATTTCTCCTGAATATCCTTTAAAGCAGCATCCGGTACTACTCCTAATTTATTCATCGCCTCACAGGCTAAAATCTCTACCTTCAACATAGTACGGAATTCATTTTCCTCCGTCCAAATTGCACCCATTTCCTTGCCGGTATAACGTGGTATCACGATATTTCCCCCTATCTTTTCTTTTAACCATTGGAACACAACATTTGTGCCCAGAATATTTTACCATTTTCCTGCTCAGTTAGCAATGTTTTCCGCCTTTTATCTGCATATTTACTTTGCGGATACTGGCTTAAAGCAAAATTTTCTTCCCGGCTTTAACATCTTTAAATAAATGCAAACCTCCGGAAGGAGATACCCTAACACATTAACCTCACCAGCACTTGGCAAATCCTCACGCACTAATTCTAGCTCGCCCTTGTAGCGACCTGCTAAGTCATTATCCACCGTCACTGCGCCGTAATTTCTAGGCAGAGCTTTTTCAGCCGGCACAGATATATTTTGTGCTAAAGTCCTGCTCTCTAAAGCACGCACCACCTGCTGGGCTTCATCCGGTCTTACCGTATAGGTAGCAGCTAGAAACCTTTCAATCCAAGCCCCTTGAGCCAACACTGTCAGCGGCAATTCCACTACCTCTGGCAGGCTTTGCCCTAAAGCAAGTAGCTCCTCCTCACTGGGACCATCATCGCCAATATATAACTCCTCCACACCCAAAGAAGTTAAATACATACTACCTTCAGCTATGGTTAAATGCCTACACTCCTCTAAGGTTGGCAACCCCTGATATAGCGGAGCTCTTTTTCCCACCTGACTGGGCAAAAAAGCTCCCACACCAAAGCCATGTGCTCTTAGAAGCTCATTTTGCTTAAGAAAATGAGCTTCTGAAAGCCCTGTGTGAGGACGAGGATAAAAATTATGCACTGCGCCTAGCTCTCTACCGGTTAGGCCTTGCGCCTTTAACGCTAAGAGAAATTTCTCCTCTAAGGTAGAAGCGTTCAGAATGATCCTTTGCTCGGGATGCTGACGATGAAAAAGAGCTATTTCCTCAGGAGAGAAATATTCGTCCAGTCGTACTTCATCAAGACTATCCGCTATTTCTCCTGCCTGGGCAACATCCCCCATAACCTTTAGCTTTAATTTATGAGCTGCCTCCACTAGCTTACCTAGCTCCGCCGTCACTTGCTGAGAATTAGCTTCGGGCAGGTGGAGGGACAAAAAGACCTTACTATAACCACACTGAGAAGCTCTAACCAAAAGACTTATGTTTTCTTCCAAGGATTTCTCCAAGCCTAAATAAACAGACACACCTTTAATCATGAGTTTATTCTTCCTCCTTAGGGTCTTCAAAGCCCAGGAAAATAGTACCTAAAAATCCTCCCCCATAAGCAGCTGCCAAGCCCAAAAGATACATGGGAATATTATTAGTTCCTGCCGCTAAGGGAAGTCCTGAAATTCCCAGAGCAGAAGCTCCCACCGCAAAATAGGCCTGTACGGCACCGCCTAACGCTCCGCCTAAGCATGCCCCTAAAAAAGGTCTGCCTAAAGGCAAGGTCACACCATAAATTAAAGGCTCTCCCACTCCCATAAATCCCACCGGTAGGGCAGAAGCAATAGTCTTTTTTAGGAGCTTATTTTTAGTCCGTACATACACAGCCATACTGGCTCCCACCTGCCCAGCTCCGGCCATGGCTAAAATAGGCAGTAAAATAGTCACTCCATATCTAGCTAAAAGCTCTGCATGAATAGGCGTAAGTCCTTGATGCATGCCTGTCATAACCAAGGGCAGGAAGGTGCCCCCTAAAACGAAACCTGTTAGAGCTCCGCCTCTATTTACCGCCTCCGTAGCCAGAGTACCTATGCCCTCAGAAATATATCCGCCTAAGGGCTGCAAAAGGAAAATAGCAACTAATGCGGCTCCACTTAAGGTGAGTAGCGGTGTCAGAAAAAGATCTAAAGCCTCCGGAACTAATTTATGCAAGCGTTTTTCCAGCCATGCAGCAAAGGCTACCACCAAAATTACAGCAATAATGCCTCCCCTGGAAGGCACTAAAGCGCCATCGCCCAGCGTAATCTTGGCAAGATTGGGATGAGCCAGTACCGCCCCTAAAACGCCCCCTAAAATAGGTGTAGCTCCAAATTCCTTGGCTGCGTTAGCGCCTACAAAGAGGTTTAACCCCCAAAAGACGCTCTGCCCCACCACTGCTAATAATTCCACTCCCACAGTATGAGCCAAAGATGGCTGCAGCTTCACCACCACATTAAGCAGTCCGGTTATAAGACCGCAACCAATGAAGGCAGGAATGAGGGGCATAAAAATATTGGCAATTTTACGCAAAAATAGCTTGCTGGCTGTAGCATTCTTAGCTCTTTGCTTTTGCTGCCTTTGCTGCCAGCTCATTTTCGCCTCTGGGGGAGTATTTTTTTCAACCGGAGAAGAAGTGAGGGTTTGACGCTTTTGTTGCAAAAGCTCTTGAAAACAGGCTCCCACTTGCCCTGCCTTGCCAGGGCCTAAAATTATTTGCAGTTCTTCTCCCTGTTTATTAATTCCCTTAACGCCCTCTAAGCTTTTCAAGGCGTCTAAAGAAAATTTTTCTTCCTGCACATGAAGGCGTAAGCGAGTCATGCAATTAGTAGCACTGATTACGTTTTCTTTAGGCCCTACTACAGCTAAAATTGCTGCTGCTAATTCTTGATTATTCATCTTTCCTCCCTAAAGCTTCAATGGCTTTCCTTGCGCTGCCGCCACAAGCTGTTAAAGCCCTTTGGGCCTTTTGCTCAGTGCAACCGGTAACCGTCAAGACAATGCCAAGGCATCTGGCCTCCAGCTTTTTATTAGTAGCCTTAACATCCACCATTAAATTTCCATATACCTTTCCCAGTTTAATCATAGCTCCTGTGGAGAGCATATTTAAAATCATCTTTTGAGCTGTTCCTGCCTTCATTCTGGTAGAACCTGTAACTACTTCCGGTCCCACCAGCGCCACCAAGCTAAGATCCGCTAAGGCTCCTACTACAGGCTCCTTACTACAGGCAATACTAATAGTAGCTGCCTGACAGCTCTTAGCATAACGCAGCGCTCCTAGTACGTAGGGAGTTCTCCCTGAAGCTGTAAGACCCACTACTACATCCTTGGCAGAAATATTCTTCTCCTGCAAAGCTCTTTCTCCCAGTTCTTCTGAGTCTTCTGCCCCCTCCTGAGCCACAAACATGGCCTGAGCGCCGCCGGCGATAAGTCCCTGAACCATTTCCGGTGATGTGGAGTAAGTAGGCGGACATTCCGCCGCATCTAAAACACCTAATCTACCAGAGGTACCACTGCCCACATAAAGCAAGCGTCCTCCGGCTTGAAGCTTTTTAGCGATTAAATCCACCGCTTCGGCAATAGTCGGTAAAATTACCTCTATAGCCTCAGCCACCTTTTTATCTTCATTGTTGATAATTTGCAGCATTTCCAAGGTGGATACTCTATCAATTTTACTGCTGGCCTCATTTCTAGCCTCAGTAGATATTTTTTCTAAATTAAGCACCTGCTGTCACCCCTATCCAAATGTGATATAATCTAGCCATAAAGAAAGGATGGCTGGATATGAAAGCAATAATAAACGGTAAGCTTATTTTACCACATCAGGTCCTAGAAAAGCACCTGGTTGTCTATAGCGACAAAATTATAGATATTCTCCCCCAAGCTGCCCTCTCACCTGAATGGGAGATTTATGATGCTAAGGGCTCTTACGTAGCTCCCGGTTTTCTTAACCTCCACATCCACGGGTGCGCCGGCTACGACACCATGGACGGCACTCCCGAAGCACTTTTAGCCATGGCAAAGGCTCTACCTCAAACAGGTGTAACCGGTTTTTTGCCCACCACCATGACGCAAAGCTTGCCTGCCATAACAAAGGCCTTAAAAAACATTCGTGCCTATCAAAATAACTATGACAGTGCTCAAATTCTAGGGGCTCATCTAGAAGGACCTTTTCTAAGCAAAGAATACAAGGGGGCTCAGCCAGAGACTTACCTGTGCCCACCGGACTTTACTCTCATAGAGCCTTACATAGATATCATCAAAATCATTACCTTAGCGCCGGAGCTAAAGGGTGCCCTAGATTTTATAAAAAATTGTGCAAAAAAGGGTATCGTAGTCTCTCTTGGTCATAGTAAGGCTACCTATGAAGAAGCCCTGGCTGCTTTTTCCTCCGGCGCAGATCATGTAACTCATCTTTTTAATGCCATGGCCCCCCTCCATCATCGTCATCCAGGTCTTCTTGGAGCCGCCTTGGACAATGACTCTACCGTAGAAATTATTTGTGATAATCTTCATCTTGCTCCTGCTATACAAAGACTGGTTTACAAAGGTAAGGAGCCTCAAAAAATTATTCTCATCACCGATTCCCTTAGAGCCTCCCTTTTAGGAGATGGCCCTAGTGAATTAGGTGGACAACCGGTCTTCGTGAAAAATGGTCGTGCTACCTTAGGTGACGGCACCTTAGCCGGCAGCATACTTACCATGAATCAGGCAGTTAAAAACTTCTATCATAATACCAAAGCACCTCTACCGGAAGTCATCGCCATGGCCTCCTTGAACCCAGCACGAAGACTGGGCTTAGAAAATATACTAGGCTCTTTGGAAAAAGGAAAGCTGGCAAACATGACCCTTTTAACTCAAGATTTTGAGGTGGTGCAAACCTTTCTGCAGGGCAAGCCCCTCTTAGCCCCAAAAATTTAATCTTGACTTGAAGGGAACTTTAGGCTGTACAATAGGCCCAGAGGTGATTAACATGAAAAAATTTTTAATCCTATGCTGTCTTTTTCTTAGCCTAATTTTAGCTGCAGGCTGCTACCATAAGGCCACCGCCCAGCTTAATGACATTCATAATCTGAGACAAATTATTACCAAGGACAGTAATCTTACCAGAACTATTATGTGGGAAAGTAAGGGTGAGCATCCCCGAGCTTTCATCGAATATAAAGAGGAAAATGCCGATAGCCCAAAAACTGCTACAGCCAAAGAAAAGAAATTTACCGAGGATAAGACCACCAATTACATTTATACAGCTTTTCTCACCAACCTTAAGCCCGGCACTAGCTATACCTACCGCGTCGGCTATGAAAACCGCGTAGGACCTTGGGAAAAATTCACTACGGCCAAGGGTGCTGCCTTTAAAGCTCTCATTTTCCCTGATACCCAATCCAGTGACTATACAGGTTGGCAGCAACTAGCTAAAACTGCTTGGGAGAAAAATCAGGATGCCGAACTTTACCTTAACATGGGAGACTTAGTTGACAATGGAGAATCTGCCTATCAATGGGAGGAATGGTTCAAGGGCGCTGGCATTATGTCTAAAAGCATTCCTCTTGCTCCCGTGCTGGGCAATCACGAAACCTATACCCTAGACTGGAAGGTACGTATGCCCATAGCCTATCTTAATTATTTTGAGCTTCCTGCTAACGGCAGCAGTAACTATCAAAACCAGTATTATTCCTTTGATTATGGCCAAGTGCACTTTGTCGTCTTAAACAGTATTATGAAGGAATTAGACCAATTCCAACCTGATATGCTTAAAGAGCAAATTGCTTGGCTCAAAAGGGACCTAGCTACTACAGATAAGAAATGGAGAGTGGCTTTGCTCCACAAGGATGTCCTGCAATATGGCTTTAAAGAACGACCCCAGCCTCGCCCAGAGGGAATTTCCACCGAAGGTGAAATTTTTATGCCCCTTTTTGAAGAGCTAAAGGTAGATGCTGTCCTAACTGCCCATCTGCATACCTATCGCCGTCGTGGACATATCGCTAATTTTACCAGAGATGACCACGGTCCCCTCTATCTGCTAACCGGTGTTGCAGGAAGCGTTCGCTATCCCAATTTATGGAGAAACCATGCCTTGGACGAATATGTTGCTCCTCAACCTGAAACAGCCAATTACCTTACTTTAGAAGCCCAGGAAAATTCTCTTAAATTCAGTTGCTTCTTGCCAACAGGGGAAAAATTAGATACAGTAGTACTAACCAAACAATAAAGGAAGTACATTTCATGGAAACTTTTACCTATATTATTAAAGCTCCCTTGGGACTCCACGCTAGACCTGCCGGCCTTTTAGTGCAGGAGGCAGCTCTCTATCAGGTTCAAGGCACCCTTAAAGCCAACCACAAGGAAGCTTCTTTAAAGAGCATTATCGGTCTCATGTCCTTAGGCATAAAAAAAGATACAGAAATTACTCTCTCCCTCCAAGGAGAGGATGCGAAAGAAGCTATGGCCGCTTTAAAAAAAATTATAACTAGCAAGCTATAGCTAAAGGAGGAAGGAAATGGAAGTTTTACGTGGACAACAATCTTCGCCCGGCACAGCCATAGGTTCTTTATGGCTTTGTCAAAAAAGTCCTACTATAAAAGCACGCACAGCTGCCACTATAGACCAGGAGCTGGCTAGATTTACCAAGGCTAAGAGCACGGTAGAAAATAAATTACAAGGTCTTTATTTAAAAGCTAAAAAACAAATGGGGGAAGATGAAGCCTCTATTTTTACCATGCATAAAATGCTCCTAGACGATCCTGAGCTTTCTGACAAAATTCAAGCTACTATCGCCCAAGGTAGGGTAGCGGCAGAAGATGCCGTAAACCAAATAGGCAACAAATTGGCTACCACCTTTGCGGCTATGGATGATGACTATATGAAAGCCAGAGCTGGAGACATTAAGGATGTGGTAAATCAGCTTCTTGCTAATCTAGCTGGAGAAGGTCCTTTGGTCATGCCTGAAGGCAAGGTTATTGTGGTAGCCTCGGAATTAACCCCTTCTTTAACCTTACAGCTGGACAAAGACAAGCTACTGGGCATTATTACCTCCAAGGGTAGTATTAATTCCCATGCCTCCATTTTAGCCAGAACAATGAATATTCCTGCTATTGTAGCCCTAGATCACGAATTCACAAGCGAAGATAATGGTCGCACTATAGCCATGGACGGCAATAAAGGAATTGTTTATTTAGATCCTGAAGAAGAAGTGCTCCGTCAGCTACAGGAGCAAAGAGCAGATGAGCTGGCAGAGCTAGCCTCACAGGAAGAGCTCATTGGTAAACCCACTGTAACCCAGGACGGTAGAAGCGTTGAACTAGCCGCTAACATTGGTCAGCTCTCTGATCTGGCTTTAGTAGAGGCTAACGACAGCGAAGGCATTGGCCTTTTCCGTAGCGAATTTCTCTATTTAGGACGTGACACCTATCCTTCCGAAGAGGAACAGTTTGCTGCTTACAAAAGTGCTGCCGAAGCGATGAAGGGCAAAAGAGTTATAATCCGTACTCTGGATATTGGTGCAGATAAAACTGCTCCCTATTTAGAGTTGGAACCGGAAGAAAATCCTGCTTTGGGTCTCAGAGCTATCAGACTATGTCTCCAAAGGCCTGATATTTTTAAAATCCAGCTCCGTGCTATTTTAAGAGCCTCTGCCTATGGCAAGGTTGCTATCATGTTTCCCATGATTATTGACCAAGGAGAGGTGAGAGCCGCCAAAAACTTCCTCACAGAAGTGAAATCCTCCTTAGCGAAGGAAAAAATACCCTACGATCCTCATATCGAGGTGGGTATTATGATAGAGACCCCCTCTGCGGCTATCTTGGCAGAAGTACTAGCTCAAGAGGTTGATTTTTTCAGCATAGGCACCAATGATTTGGTCCAGTATGTGCTGGCTGCCGATAGACAGAACAGCGCCCTCA
>CAZTGQ010000023.1:0-12256 GCA_964613345.1 uncultured Acidaminococcales bacterium
CGTGTAGGCGCCACCCCGTACACCTGTTTACGCAGGATATGCGTGATACGCTCCATATCATCAGGAAAGAGCTGCTTCATCTTCGTACTGGCATAGAGTCTTTTTACAATTTCCGTAATATAAAGGCCTGATTTCATGTACAAATCCGCAAATGTTTTTGTGGCATCGTCAAAGCAGCCTGGATTATTTTCTTCCAATTCATCCACCATTTTTTCCACAACCCAGCGTGGAGTAAATATCTGATTCGTTTTCTGCGGTGGTATGTAATCAAAAATATCTTTTGTTTTATTTTCGTCAAAATAATTAGCAAGTTCCATCTTCTTTTGCCAAAATTCTGCGATAGAATCATTAAATACGGTTTCATCAAACAAGTGTCCTACAAAGTGTTCCTTCTCACCTGTTTCTGGGTTATCATATTCACCACCATCTCGCAAGAAACGGAAATCGTCCTCGGTGATACCGGTTACTTCTTCAAACACATCATCTTCCGTGTAATCGTCAAAATTTTGGAGTGTTAAGTGCCCGTCCCCATATGCCATGATAAAACTTGGAATGGTTCTTGCAAAGCCACGCAAATGCGCACGAACAGAATCCTCCACCGATTTCTTTTCTTCCTCTGCCTTATTCCGTTCCATATGCTCAATCAGCTCTGTTGGCTTATTTTGAATTGTTTCCTGCACGGCAGTTTGTGCCGCCTGCGTCAAGGCCTGCAAAGCATTTTCCATATTGGTTTTGTAGATTTTTTCGGCCGCAGCTACCTCCGCATTGGTTTGCGCTTCCTTCTGCTTTTGCTCCAATTCTGCTTTGGCAATGTTGGCCTGCTGCACATAATCGCCATGAAGTTGTTCAAACTTACTGTCAATTTCCTGCTCCACCTGTTTCTCTATACGGTTTTGCACGCCCTTTTTTGCCTCGTAGGAATCTACCAAAGGGGCAATCACTTCCTGCTTTACGGTTTCCTTTACCGAATCAGCAAGTTTTTTCATGGACTGTTCAATCGCCGATGAGCTACCACTATCGGCAAGGTGCGTAATCTGTGGGGTAAATTCCTGTACTAATTTCTCGTACTGCTTTTCCCCAAACAGCCCCTGCGCCTTTCCAATAACAATTTCATTAGGTATTTCAACTTCGCCATCAGCATTAACCGAGACATCCAGAATTTTCGTCAGATTCTCTTGCTCACGTTTTTTAGAATCATCATGTGCAGGAGTAAGTTTTTCCACAATTTCTTTGACAATGGCAGGCGCACCAAATATGTTTCCGATATTCTGAAACAAAAAATTTGACATGAAACCATGCCTAACCACTTCTTGACTCTTTAAACGCCGTGGAATAGACAGAACCTGTGCCACATTTAGTTCCACCATGCGCCCCTCATCATCCTCGCCCAATACTGGGAAGAAATTCAGCAGGCGCTTAAGGTTTTCTTTTCGGTCATCGCCTGTTCCCTTTCCGTTAGAGGTAGCCGGGGAAAGGTTATTTGCAAACTCATCAAAGATAATCAGTGTGCGTGCCGGGTCAAAGTCGAATACATAAGCAGTTTCCTTACGCATCCTTTGTCCATTTTTCGTCACAATACAGGAATTCTGTGTCCTAAAAGCTGCCTGCATATATGAGGATGGACTTTGCAAATTGCATAGCATTAAAACTCCACTCCACTCTGGAATAGTAACACCTACTGTAAGTTGTCCTACGCTCAAGGTAATCGTTTTATCATATGTTGCAATTGCCTTCTTCACACGAGCAAAGGCTGTATCCGCTGTCTCTTCATCATCCAGTTTTCCGTCACCAGCAGCCAGCACGATTTCATACTCAGCAAAGACTTCATCTTCACTTAATAGTTTGGCAAGTTCCTTGGCACTTGTAACACGGTTGAGTAGCCACAGCGTGTGCGAAAGCTCTGCCCGCAGTTCCGGTGTTGAATACGGATATTTCTCATTAGTAGAAAGAGCATGGAGGAACTTTTTGATATCTTCTTCATGAACAAATCTTCCTGCATCATTTGTTGCAAAAAACTCATTCAAATCAAAAGCATAATCAACACTTCCATCCTCACCAGATAAGTCAAGACCCTTTTGTACCTGCTCATAAATCATGTTGGAGAGCTGATAGGTATACATGGCAAGGCGAGGCAACGACTCATACGGATTATAGTCTTCACCGTTCCAACTTTCCTTTGCTTCCTGCTCATCCGCATACGACCAGTTAAAAATCTGCTCTTGGGAGAACTGCTCACTGGCCAGTGCCTTAAACGGTGTACCGGATAAATACAGCGTGTGCTTGCGGCTGATGTTGCGAAAAGCACGGTCAGTGCGCATTGTATCAACACCCTCCTGTGCTTCATCCACTATAAGAAGGTCAAAATCTATACCATACTGCCTTTTACCAAAGCCATCTATATATTCTTTTGCTATCCACTCCAATTTAGGAAACTCACCACCAAAATAGACAGAGCCTTTTAAACCCTGTAAGGATTCAAAAGCAATCATGCCAGGCACCTTATCATCATCAAGAGGAAAGAGTGTATTCATATAAGCTTCACGGCTTACGACACCCGGCTTGCCTTTCAGTGCATCTGTTTCCGACACAAACACAAACTCGTCACGCCAACCGATAAATTTAAAAAAATCATCGGCCCATGAATTAGCAATGCTTGGTCTATTGGTTACAATTAGAACTTTTTCAAAGCCCATCTGCCTAATCAAATCATAAGCGGTTAATGTTTTACCAAAGCGTGGCTTGGCGTTCCACAAAAATTCTGTACCACCATTTTTAAAATAATCCGTTGTCATTTTAACAGCTGACTGCTGCTCCCTGCGCAAATCATAAGTACAACGCTCAGTTGAAACTGGAATCTCTCTATTAGCAAAAGTATTAAAATAGCCAAGCAACCGCATTCCGTCAGAGTGAAACCATTCTGTCTTTGGTTCTCTCTTTACCTGTTCTGTTTCCAGATAATCATGAAAATCATGGTCAGTGAAATACTCACCTGAACCATCTTTAAACATAGCATTATCTTTCCAATCCAACTTCCATTGGATATTGGCGGTATGGGTTTGCTGCTGAATTCTTTGCTCAACTGTTTGTTTTTCGGTATAACCTACTTTTGTCCAGCCCTCATGGTAGGTGATGCCAGGCGTGTTATAAGCATAGATCATCGGTATAACCCGTTTAAAACTTTGAATTTGTACTGCCATCATGCCATCTCCTTCACATGAGATTCAATAAACGCGATTTCCTTTTCATCCAAGCCGTATTTTGCGTACAGTTGACGGTCTATTTCCGCAATAGATTTTGACCAATCAATGTCTGAGGCCGGAGTAAAATCTTGGAGGGGAACATATTTCCACTTTGGCGCTGGGCAATCCTGCGTGATTTTCAGCACACCTAACATCGTACGGGCAAATTTTGTTTTAATGTATTTTCCTGTGCCAACTGCTTCCTGCTTATTAGTAAACGCTCCAATGGCAATGAATGTTTGTGTATAAGCAATCCCCGGGGCAGCAATAATTTCAGCCGATAGTGTTTCTCCAAATGCACCAGATCCTATAGCCTTAGGAAGTAACACCTTGTATTTACCAAGAATTGATGCACCGTCTTTTATATAATCTTTTCTCACATATCGCTCTGCACGCTTTCCATTAATCAATCCTATCATGATAATATATTCATTTTTGTCATCTGGCATTTCTTCAAAAAAGATTGTTGACAGCGTAGAAAAAGCACTGGTTCGTAATCTGTCAAGCAACTCTGGATATTTTTCTTTCATAGTATTTGTTAGCGAATAACTTAACGGTGAAGCGATGATTTCATCCATATAATGGATTGATTTTTCCTCAACTTTATGTAAAATTGACTTTAACTCCACAAATTTTGTAAATGTTCCTATTGGAGTAAAGGATTTCTTTGAATCCCAATAAGATATCGCCACTCCCCCTTTGATGTCGGTATTTACAAATATTTTTGAACTATCTGGTTCATAATCCAATATCTTAAAATGATGGTCACTTAACATCTTTTCATTCCATGCCTTTGGTGTATATCCAGCATTAAACAAAAATCTTGCTGGTGTGATAAGTTCTACTGCCATTGCAACTTTATATGCCTCATCCATGAAAAGATTGTAAATTGGTGGCTTTCTTGTGCTATCACTATCCGTTTCCTCTTGATACGGTGGATTACCAATGATAAAGTCAAACTTCATATTTCTACCCCCTTGGTTTACCTTGAGAAATTCTAAGCTATTATCTCGCCGCCAATCATAGATACGGCAATGCGGCTGCTTATTTACCTCTTCTCTGTATTCCCCACTCTCAAACCATTCAAACAAATTCAGTTGATGATATTCTTCCGGGCCTTTGCAATAAGGTATCGTACCGTTCAATCCATCCATCTGCCAGATATTCCAGGTGATAGTTTTCTCAATTTCTCGGTACTCCGCTGCAGTAGGCTTTCGCTTCCACCTTGCAAACAGGTATTCCTCATAGGTCATCAATATATTAACTCGTGCTATCAAAAGATTATCGCCCTGAAATTCATATCCATAAGTAGACTGAAAGGCTCGAAGCGCCCACTTTAACCAATCTTCTTCGTCAGCTGTATTTTCATTTACCACTCGTAGCTTCCTATCAAGAATACCCATACGATTTTCCAGTACTATTTCTTCTCCTGAAGCAGCATCATATCTATTCACCAGATACGGTGCTTCACCGCAAGTAATTTCCAATCTTCTTGCATCAACATAGTGCTGCCACTTCCGCTTTTTTGGAAATAAAACTTGTTCTGTCAGCTGTTCTCCCTGCAAAAAAGCATCGGTCTTGCCAAACCAAACTGCATCAGCATGACTCACCATCTTCTTGCAAATCCAAAGCGGTGTAAATACTTCCGCGTGCTTTCTAGTTCGTTCTGATTGCTGTTCCATGGCTTTTCTAGCTCGCGTTTTTATTGTATCCGAGTGTTTCCCCGTAATAAGGTCTGAATGTATTTCTTTGTCCCTTTGATACTCATTTCCCTGCGAAATGTAGGCATCCGTGCCCCAAATGATATTTGTTTTTGTGGTTCTATCCACAAGGAGCGGTGCCAACAACCCCATAGATTGGAACCTAAGTATTTCATCCTGTATTCCAACAAGCAAGGTAGCTCCCCCTTTGCAAAGGTGAGCATTTTACTTACAGGATTGTGTACCTTTTTGTAAGGTCTTTTTTTCTCTTTTCTATACAAAGATTATTCTTTTATGTTGGTTGTACGGCTATTTATATGGTATTATTAAAGACAGAAATATATCGTGAGCATTTACAAAAAGGTACACAATCTTGCCAAAATCACTTGTCAAAACGATTTGGCTTTTTCGTAAATTTCAGTTCGATATCGAAAAGTTGATAGCGGCATTTCACAGTCTTTTGCTGCGGCTGTTCCAGTAATTTTTCCGTTTTTCCACAGGTGATACACTAGATGAAATTTTTCTGGCAAAGGCCTTGGTACTCTGCCGAACCGTACACCCCTTGCCTTAGCCGCTGCAATGCCCTCTGCTTGTCGTTGCCTAATGTTCGTACGTTCGTTCTCCGCTACAAAAGACAACACTTGCAAAACAATATCGCTGAGGAATGTTCCCATCAGATCCTTACCACGCCAAGTATCTAACAAGGGCATATCCAACACCACAATATCAATACCCTTTTCCTTAGTGAGTATCCGCCACTGGTCTTGTATCTCTACATAGTTGCGCCCCAAACGGTCAATGCTTTTAATATACAGCCGATCATCTTTTTTTAATTTTTTGACCAGTTTTCGATACTGCAGGCGCTCAAAGTCCTTGCCGGACTGCTTGTCTATAAAGATATTCTTATCTAATATGTTCAAAGCATGCATCGCTATAAGCTGCCTGTCCTCATTTTGTTCCTTCGTACTTACACGAATATATCCATAAATATTTTTCACCTTTATAATCCTCCCTTTTAAGCCATAAACCTTTGTCCGCGTTTTCTCAAGCTAAAAAGGACGAAAGGTAAGTTTTATCCCACTTCCCGTCCTTTACATTTCTAGCACCAAATGTCACCCTTGCTTGCAAAAAAGTACTGTTTAATAACCAATTTTGATTGGCTTAATGTCTGTCTTAAGAGTAGAAAAAAAGCCCTCTGAAAGCCGCTATATTTAGTGGTTTTCAAAGGGCCTTTTAAACATATATTATGTTTACTTGGCTAAAAACTTCCTTGTGGAGACAATAAAACGTCTTTTTTTAATTATAACAAGCATGTTAAAGCGAATATAGTAAGTCTCCTACTCTCTATAAGAAACCAGCTCCATTTGTTTTAAGCTCTTTATGTAAATACAAAGCTTCGAGTAAAGCGACTGCTGTTCCAAAGGGTACCTAAGCTGTAATAATCTACCTATTTCATAAACGCTCCGCTGACCATTAATCTGCTGCCAAACAAAGCTTCCCTTTTCCTCCAACTATAAATGAGTTAAGGCCGGTCTATTAAAAAATTTTGTAGCCAAATAGGCAAAGAAGCCTTGGTGCCTAATCTTTATTTCTACTCTACCCTTAGCATTAAGCTGCCAAGAGTAGTTAACATTATAACTAGGTACAAGGTCTAAAAAGTTTTTTCCCATTTGCTTCACCTCCCCTGCAGTAATCTAGCATCAGCTTTATTCCTTGTGACCAAGCACGGTATAGGCTAAGCTACAGGCTAGCAGGAGAAACAAAGCAAAAGCACTAATTTGGCCTAGATGAAATATTTTAGACATATTAAGAGCTCCTTCTAAGGTCCCTGCACCAAAAGGCAGCACTGCACATACTGCTAATAAAATTCCAACCAAACCTTCGCCGGCAATAAGTCCGGAGGCATAGAGTGTGCCTCTATCCATATTCTTCTGTTTTTCCTCCTGAGAACTGCTCTTTTTCTTAGAAAGGATTAAATTCGTAATTCCGCCTAACATAATAGCAGTGCTTAAGTGAGTGGGCAGATAGCAGCCCACTGCAAAGGGCAGCACCGGTATTCCCAGAATTTCCACTACTACAGCTAAAGCCACGCCGGTGAAAACTAAGGGCCAGGGTAAATTACCACCCATAACGCCCTCCACTACCATTTTCATTAATGTAG
Source organism: uncultured Acidaminococcales bacterium (assembly GCA_964613345.1). Lineage (GTDB taxonomy): Bacteria > Bacillota > Negativicutes > Acidaminococcales > Acidaminococcaceae > CAZTGQ01. The sequence goes on from CAZTGQ010000023.1 coordinate 7,101, forward strand.
CTTGAGGTGCAGGAAGCTCCGGAGAGCCATAACCCCAAGCTGCACTTAAGAGATTTAAAATGCCACCAATAGCTAGGGCGGCAGCAACAACACCTATAATCTCACCAATCTGTTGCTTTTTAGGTGTGGCTCCTACAATAAAGCCTGTTTTTAAATCCTGGGAGGTATCACCGGAAATAGCAGCGATAACACAAATTATAGTGCCAATAATAATGGCAGAGGTATATCCCTCAGCGCCATTAATACCTGCGGCCTTTAAAGCAGAGGTAGCAATGAGTAAGGTAGCAATAGCCATCCCGGAAATCGGATTATTACTGCTGCCAATAACACCTACCATTCTAGCTGCTACTGTAGAAAAGAAGAACCCAAAAATAACAATAAGAACAGCACTAAAAAAATTTACGGGAACAATGGGCAAGAGCCACATAATAACAGCTAGAGCCAAGGAGCCGAAAAGGACTGTGCCCATGGACAGATTTTGATTGACTCTGTCATGGCCCACCACCTTGGTACCATATTGATGTAAAACCTCTTTAAAGGTTCTAATGATGAGAGGCAGAGATTTCAGCAGGCTAATTATTCCGCCGGTAGCCACGGCTCCTGCTCCCACATAGCGAATATAATTTTTCCAGATACCCCAAGCTCCCAGCGCAGAAATGGGCTCCGTGGCTGGGAACATAATTGTATTGCCGCCAAAAAGGAAAATTAGGGGCATCACCACAAACCAAGCAGTAATACCACCTGCAAATAAATAGGATGACACCTTTGGTCCACATATATATCCCACACCTAAAAGAGCTGGCAATACATCTACGCCCAAGGCTGCTCCATGCTTAAAAGGAAAATGGATTTCACTGGGAAATATTTTCAGACCATCCGCCACAAATTTATATACGGCAGCAAGTCCCATCCCCTTAAATACTAACGCAGCCTTGCTCACCTCTCCTGAGCCTGCTGCTTCTCCGGCTAAAAGCACTTCTGCGCAGGCCGTCCCCTCCGGAAAAGGCAAAACGCCATGCTCCTTGACAATTAGAGCATTCCTTAAGGGAATCATAAAGAGGATGCCTAAGCAGCCACCTATCAAGGATACCACTGCAACCTCCAGCATAGAGGGCACCTGACCAATACCCTCCTTGGCCCACATGTAAAGAGCCGGCATAGTAAAAATAACACCTGCGGCTAGAGATTCTCCGGCAGAGCCAATAGTCTGTACCATATTATTTTCTAGAATAGAATCACGATGCAAAATAAAGCGAATAACACCCATGGAAATAACTGCTGCCGGAATAGAAGCTGAAACAGTTAGGCCAACTCGAAGTCCTAAATAAGCATTAGCTGCACCGAAAATAACGGATAATAAAACACCTAAAATAATTGAGGTTAAGGTTAACTCCGGTAAAACCTTCTCTGAGGGAATATACGGCTTGAATACTTTTTCTTCTGTGGACATATTATTACCTCCTCTGCTGCGTTTACCACAGGATAATATCCTATGGCCTCCTTTTAATCTCCCCTACCTACTTCCTCCTTTCTTAGTTATACCCCGATATCCTTCCTATGATATATTAGTAGCATGAATATTTTCCATGGTCAAGAAGGTTAATTATGAATATATTCTAGCAATTTTCTAACTTTATATTTGTAACATCTGATACACAAGTATCTGTTTTCTTCTCTTTGCTAATTTTAAGCTACCCTACAGACAATAAAAGAGGAGCTCCGGCTCATACCGAAGCTCCTCTTTTATTTAGTTTAGGTTTCCCAGTAATTTCTACTTTTCAAGCTTACGAATTTATCTGCCCCTTTAAAAGCGATGGAGACAGCACAGCGGCAACTCCAATCCATGACTCACCAATAATTCCTTATTGGTGAGAATATCCTGGGGAGCACCGTTAGCTACAATACTACCATGGTCCAAAAGCACAACCCGGCTGCAGGTATGAAAAACCATATCTAAATCATGAGTGACAATTACTTTAGCTAAGGGTAATTCCTTTAAATACTCCATAAATTGTATTCTGGCCCTAGGGTCTAGGGCAGAAGTAGGCTCATCTAAAAGCAAAACCTCCGGCTTCATAACTAAAAGTCCTGTTAGAGCCACTAGCTTTTTTTCGCCAAAGGATAATTTATAGGTTTCCTTCTCCCATAAGTCAGGACGTCCAAATTGCTGCAAAAGCTTTTGGGCGCGTGCCTTAATCTCATTTTCCTTCTCGCCATAATTTTTCGGTCCAAAGGCTATATCCTCAGCCACTGTACCCTGGAGTATTTGGTCATCAGGATTTTGAAATAGCATTCCTGCCTTAGCTCGAATCTCCCTATAATTCTCTTTTTTTACTGTAAGTCCAGCCACCTCTACTCTGCCAGCATAGGGCAAAAGACCTAAAAGCACTGCCAAAAAAGATGATTTCCCTGCTCCATTAGCTCCTACCAAAGCCACTGACTCTGCCTTAGCCAAATTAAAATTTATTTGCTTTAGCACAGGAGCCTGTCTATCATACCAAGCACTCATAGCTTTAATTCTAATCACTCATCTTCCCCCTGTCCATAGCCTCGGCATTCCATAGCTTGATATACTCTTTCCGCTCTGGCAAGAGTACGCAATAATAAAAGACCAAGAAAAGCTCCCATATCCCTAAAAGCAAGGAAAACAGTATTGGGCTGCTTTAAATGATAGGCTCTATACATCCGCTCCGCCTCTTCGACCAATACCCCCACATATCTTAAGGTTAATTCTAACTGCTGCAAAAACAGGGTAGGCACATGTAGGGTTTTACCCAAGGAAAGTATTTTCTCCCTAGTAGTTGTAGCCACAAAAATAGTCATAAGGCCAATACTACTAAAGGTTCTCAGTAAAATTAACAAGCAGGAAAGCATCCCCTGCGTAAAATACGGTTGGGAGCTTAAAAGCCTCTGATCAAAAAGAATATTGGACAAGCCGATAAAGAGTACAAAGGGCAAAGCTAGCTTAAATCTACTGGTCAAAATAGACAGAGGCAATTTACCTATCTTAGCTAAGGTTAAAACCAAAAGGACTCCTCCAGCCTGCCCAGAAAGACTGCTGCTGCCTAATATTAGAAGTAAAAGAACCAAAAAAGCAAAGAATTTCCAAGCAGGTGCTGCCTGTTGAAGGAAAGCATGCTGCTTGGAAAGCTCACTTAATTGTGCCACTGATTGCCAATATCTAGTACCGTACTTCATTAGCCCCTCACTACATTTTTATTCTTATGATGTAATACCATTTTGCCTAAGCCTAGACAAGCAAGACCTGTAAGCACTACTCCACTGATTCCTGCCACGCTGGCACCTAGGCTGCTGCCTAGCAGGGGCAGATTATAATCAGGCATAAAAGCAGTCAATTCCTGTACTGCACCAGCTGCCTCTTGCCAAGCATTACTATTTTCTATTTCCGTAGAACCTGTAAGACCGGCAATGGACCACTCTAACCCATCGGGCTGCTCAGAAGCTGCCAAGGACAATCCTCCCGCCAAAAGGACAGCAGCTACAGCAAAGGCAGCCACTAAACGCTTTCCCACACTCACCTTGTCTTCACTAGCCTGTGCCAAAAGAGGCTGTGCCTGCCACACAAAGGATAAAACACCTGCAGTGAGAACACCCTCTACAACCCCAATAGCTAAGTGAATAGGCTGCATAAGAAGCATAAAGGTTCTGAGCGGTAATTGACTAATACCAGAAAAGCTTGTTTCCAGCACTACTGAAAAGGCCCCCAGCTGTAAACCAACTACGCTGGCTAAAACCGCCGCCAAAAGAATTCTCCCCTTAGATTTATTTGCCGCTACTAAGGGTTTGAAAATAAGTGGATAAGCTAAAAAAGAGGTGAAAAATCCCATATTTATTAAGTTACAGCCATAGGCTAAAAGTCCCCCATCAGCAAAAAAGAGGGCCTGAATAAGAAGCACCACTGCTAAGGTAGTAAAGCCTGCAGCTGGGCCTAAAAGTGCCGCCAAAAGTAGTCCACCACCAATATGTCCGCTAGAGCCGGTCGCCGGAATAGTGAAATTAATCATCTGGGCCGCAAAAACAAAGGCCCCTAAAACACCCATCAGTGGTAATTTTTTATCATTCTTTTCTTGTTTTATTTTCTTATAAGCATAGTGAAGAGCCACTCCGCCCACTGTCCACATAGTTCCGCCAACCAGGGGAGAAACCAGTGCATCTGCCATATGCATAACAATTACCTCTTTCCATTTTTCTTCTATTATAGCCTTTAGAGTTAGGTTCAAGTCAAGAGCAAATTATAAAGTGTCACTCTTAAATTATCTTATGTCCTTCCAAGCTAACTATGATTATCTTACCCAACCAAAGTCCCAGCAGTCCCGTAATAAATTGTGTACCAAAGGTGACTAGGACGAACTGCTTGCCCACCTGTTCCCCTACTCCAAAAAAAGCAGCTCCCCAAAAGACGCCTAAAGCAATAATAACCGCCTTCACCAATGGCGCTAACCAAAGAAATATATTTTCTCCTAGCTTTTTGCTCAGCAGCACATAGGACGCATTTCCTAAAAACACAGCCGGTATTTGCACTAAAAGAAATAAATGTCCCTGTACATAAGCTAGCATTGGTAATAAAAGAGTAATGCCTAGGGCTAACCTTAGAGGAATGGTTCTAGCTGCCAGTACTAATACTAGATTAACAATCGTTCCAATAATAGCAATACCCATAATGGGCGGTAGGGGAATAAAAATACGCAATTGCTGAATTAATACTGCTATAGCTAAAAGCACTGCAGCTCTGGCTAAATTTCTTTCATCCATATGCTTTCTCTCCATATTTTCCCATCTTATGTTATAATTATATCGCTTTTTAATTATACCTTACTTTTCCTCATTTGCTAAGTACCATACTTTATTTTTAGGAGCATTATTGTGCAAAATAGAAATCTAATTTTTGATAATCTCAGAGCAATTTGTATGCTGGGTGTTATTGCCATTCATGCCGGCAGTCTGGTAATGACCTCCGGCACTCCCAGCGAGCATATCTTTATGTTTTTTGAAGTTCTTAGTCGCTATAGTGTACCCACCTTCTTTTTTATCTCCGGCTATGGACTATTTCTTACCTACGGAACAGAAAAGCCACTGCACTATTTACATTTTCTCAAGAAGAGACTGTGGACCATTTGCTTACCCTATATTATTAT
>CAZTGQ010000024.1:0-12235 GCA_964613345.1 uncultured Acidaminococcales bacterium
AGCCACCCAAAAAAAGACCCTCCAGCTCGTAGATTTACAAGCTGACGGAGAAATAGCTGTGGAGGATTTACCCCTAGCACCCTATCACGATTTAGTGCGCCTCAAGGGCAGCTTTGAAGAGCTTTTGGCTGTGGATCCTACCCTCCATGAAAACGACTACCTGCAAATCACTCTCACAGACAAGGCTCCTATCTTAGATGCCAAGCACAAGCTGGAAAAAGTATATCCCCTGCTTTTAGAGCTTACCTATGAACGTCTCCAGCTAGCAGAGGGAGAACTGGAGCTTCATGCTGCTAAGGAAAAGGAACGTACTACTAAGGAGTTATTTCAAGGCTTTTTCACGGCCTTAGAGGATCGTGCTCTCACCAAGGACGAGGATAAGCTTTTACAAGCCGCCCTAGAGGATCTCCAGCAGGAAGGGAGAGAAATTTAATGAAACCCTTAATGCTTACCATGGAGGCCTTTGGTCCCTATGCCAACAAAGAAATCATTGATTTTAGCCAACTGGGAGAGAAAAGCTTTTTTCTTATCACCGGTCCCACCGGTAGTGGCAAGACCACCATTTTAGATGCCATGACCTTTGCTCTTTATGGCACTGCTAGCGGCGATTTGCGCAAAAATCGTTCTCTGCGCAGTGACTACGCCTCTGCTGACACCAAGACCTGTGTTACCTTCCTCTTTGCTAACAAGTCCAAAACCTACCAAATTACTCGCACTCCTGAACAGGAAATAACTAAGCAAAGAGGTGAGGGTACTAGGAAAATACCTGCTGGTGGTAGCTTAGTGGAAATTCTCCCAGACGGAGAGAGAAAAATTCTCGCCAGCAACAACAACGATACTACTAAAGCCATTGAAGATCTCTTAGGCTTCCAGGCCTCTCAATTCCGTCAGCTGGTTATTTTACCTCAAGGAGACTTTCTTCAATTCCTTATGTCCAGCTCTAAGGAGAGAAAGGCTATCCTGGAAACACTCTTTAAGACCGAACAATTTAGTAGATTAGAAGAAATTTTAGATAACAAAAGACAAATTTTAAAAGATAAGTACGAGTCTACCAAAAAAAGCTACGCAGGCCTTTTGGAGGCAGCTCAGGTCACCACTCAGGAAGAATTGCAGGCTAAGCTAATCACCGTCCAGGAAGACGCTAAACAAAAGGAAGCACTGCTTGTAATAGCAAAAACTACATTGGAAGAAAAAAATGCTCTCCTACAGCAGGGAGAAGCTATAGCAAAAGCCCTTGAGCATAAAAAAGAACTAGAGGAAAAGCAGCTTGCACTTATTCAGGAAAAACCGCAAATTACTGCCCTCAAAAATGAATTACTCAAGCTGGAGGCTGCTCTCACTTTGAAATTACCCTATGAGCAGGCAGCCCAGGGATTAAGGCAGGTCAAAATCAATACAGGCTTCGTGGCGGAAGAAGAAAAAAATCTTCTTGCCGCCCAAAAAGCCGTTGCCGTAGCTAGCTCCGCCCTTACAGGAGAAAAAACCGGAGCCGATTTCACTACCGCCATTATTGCTTTAAAGGAGGAGGCCGCTCACCTCAGTGCTACCACCCAGGAAGCTACTCGTTTGTCTAAAGCCTTAGAACCGGGAAAGCCCTGTCCTGTTTGCGGAGCCCTAGAGCATCCACGTCCAGCTACTATTAGCGCCCAGGAAAAATTAGCCTTAGAAGAAAAAATAACAGCCATTGAAAAAATAGTAGCCCAACTAAAAAAACAAAAAGAAGTATTGGAAGCCGCCCAAAAGGAGCAGCAGTTAGCCAGCGGTAAGCTAGCTGCTGCCCAAGGTGCTCTTCAAGCAGCTCAAGAAGACAGCCTCGCTTATGTAAACGCCTTTAAAAATGCCTTTACTGCTTCTGAGTTTACAGAGCAAAGTGTTTTTCTGGAATATCTAAAGCAAGCCCCTGCAAAGAGCAAATGGCAGGAACAAATTAGCAGCTTTGAAAAAACCGAAGCAAAATTGCAGGGTGAATTAGCTCTTTTGAATAGCCAGATTAAAGATGCTCAGCCTCCTTCGCTAACACCCCTGCGGGAAGCTGCGCAAAAGGCTAGACAGGCGTTAGAAGAAATAGCCGGCACTTTAGGTGCCCTACGAGAAAAGCTGGCTAATTACGCCACCCTTTTAAAGGCTCTTGCCTCCACAGAGGAGGAGCTTACACGGCTGCAAAAATCCTATGCGCCCATAGGCCTTTTAGCTGATTTAGCTAAGGGCAATAATAAGTACAAGCTCTCCTTCTCTTCCTTCGTATTGCAAACTATTTTAGACGAAGTGCTCACCACCGCCAATCTCCGTCTTAATAAAATCAGTCAAGGTCGCTATGCTCTCTTTAGAAGCAAGGATATTGACGACGCCAGAAAGGCTCAAGGCTTATCCCTAGAAGTGTTGGACGCCTTTACCGGTCAAAGACGCAGTGTTTCCACCTTGTCAGGTGGCGAAAGCTTCTTTACCTCTCTTTCCCTGGCACTTGGCCTATCAGATGTCCTAGAGGCCTACGCAGGAGGATTACACCTAGATACCATTTTGGTAGATGAGGGCTTTGGCACCTTAGATCCTGAGACCCTGGATAAAGCTATTAATACTCTGATGGAGCTCCAAGCAGGAGGACGATTAGTGGGTATCATTTCCCATGTGGCGGAGCTGGAGGAAAGAATCCCCACTCGCCTAGAAATTATTCCCGGTAAAAATGGCAGCAGAACTAAATTCATTGTCTAAAAGTAAAACACCCTAAGCGGCCGGACTGCCACTGATATGCTCCCTGTCAAGTAGACAGGGAGCATATCAAACTTAGGGTGTTTTGTTTTTTAAGGTTACTCTTTTTCATCCCAAAGGACGATGCTTTTCTGTGCTAGAGTTTCAGGCACAGCAATAATTCTTTGATTATGACTGCCCTTAAAGCGTAAATTTAAATCCTTCTCCTGCCAATGAAATTCTCCGTCCACCAAAACATCGATGTAGGAAAGCATTTCTTCGGTAACCTTAGGGTCACCTAATTTTCCCGAGAGCATGTCCTCATCTAAAAGATAGCCACTGTAGCACCAAATCTTTTTCTGAGGATAGCTTTCCCGCACATGGCGCAAAACCCCTACCAAAACCTTTTGGTTCTCCGGTTCAAAGGGTTCTCCTCCTAAAAGAGAAAAACCTCTAATATAGCTTGGCTCCAGAGCTTTTAAAATTCTGTCTTCAGCGGACTTATCAAAGTAAGAGCCGTAATTAAAATCCCAAGTTTCCTGATTAAAGCAATCCTTGCAATGATGAGTACAGCCACTAACATAGAGGGAGACTCGGACACCTGGGCCATTAGCCACATCGTGTTCCTTTATTGCTGCGTAATTCACAATTATCCCTCCGTTTATAGATGTAATACCCTTGATTTTATTTCCTTCGTCTTCCCCACATTCCAGAAGTTTTCACCTAAATAACCGCAGGTTCTCCTGGTAACGTTCATCTTAGCTTGGTCCTTATTATGGCATTGGGGGCATTCCCATTCCAGATCATCGTTGATGATAATTTCTCCCTCATAACCACATTCCTGACAATAATCGGACTTAGTATTAAATTCTGCGTATTGAATATTATCATAAATAAAACCTACTACATCCTCAATAGCCGTAGGATTCTTCTTCATGTTAGGTATCTCTACATAGGAAATACAACCACCGGAGGAAATGGGTTGGAACTGGCTTTCAAATTTAAATTTACTGAAGGCATCAATTTCTTCCCGCACATCCACATGATAGGAATTGGTATAGTAGCCCTTATCTGTAATATCCTTAATGGTACCAAATTGCTCCTTATCAATGCGAGCAAAGCGATAGCAAAGGGATTCTGCCGGAGTTCCATAGAGAGCAAAGCCTAAACCGGTTCTGGCCTTCCACTCATCACAGGCAGCGTGCAATCTATCCATAACTCTTCTGGCAAATTCTTCGCCCTCAGGAGCAGTTTGGCTAACGCCCTTCATAGCTAGAGTCATTTCGTAAATTCCAATATAGCCCAGAGATAGGGTGGAATACCCATCCATTAAAAGCTTATCGATAGTTTCTCCCTTAGCTAAGCGAGCAATAGCACCATTTTGCCAGTGAATAGGACTGACATCACTCTTAACTCCCATAAGAGCTTCATGTCTAAGCATTAAGGCTTCAAAGCATAGCTCTAGACGCTCATTAAGGAGCTGCCAAAACTTATCTTCATCACCCTTAGCAATGATACCAATTTGCGGCAGATTCAAAGAAACTACGCCCTGATTAAAGCGGCCTTCGAATTTATACTTACCATTTTCATCCTTCCAAGGACTGAGGAAGGAGCGACAGCCCATAGGGGAAAATACATTGCCCTGATAAATCTCCCTCATCTTCTTAGCAGAAATATAATCTGGATACATCCTCTTAATGGAGCAGCTAACTGCTAATTTAGTCAAGTAGTCGTATTGACCGCCCTTTAAGCAATTATTTTCATCTAGTACATAAACCAATTTAGGGAAGGCTGGTGTCACATACACACCGGACTCATTCTTTACACCCTGTAATCTTTGGCGTAGAATTTCCTCAATAATCATAGCATTTTCTGCTATATATTCATCCTCCGGATCCAAATGCATGAAGAGAGTTACGAAGGGAGATTGTCCATTGGTGGTCATCAAGGTATTAATTTGATATTGAATGGTTTGTACACCACTTGCCAATTCATCCTTTACTCTGGAAGCAAGAATCTTCTCCATCAGCTCCTGAGACATTTCGCCCTGGGCCTGGGCCTCTAGCTTTCTTCTGAACTTTTCCTTGCTTCGACGCAGATACTTGCCTAAATGGGAAACATCCACGGATTGACCGCCATATTGAGCAGAAGCCACTGAGGCAATAATCTGAGTCATAATAGTGCAAGCAACCTGAAAGCTTTTAGGGCTTTCTATCATCTTACCATGCATTACTGTCCCGTTATCTAGCATATCGCCCAAATTAATCAAGCAGCAATTAAAAATAGGCTGAATGAAATAATCTGCATCATGAAAATGTAAAACACCGGCATCATGTGCCCTAGAAATTTTCTCCGGCAAAATAATACGTCTGGTTAAATCCTTAGAAACCTCTCCTGCAATCAAATCTCTCTGGGTAGAGGCCATCACAGCATTCTTATTGGAATTTTCCTCCATAACATCCTTATTACTATTTTGTAAAAGAGAAAGGATGGATTCATCAGTAGTATTAGCCTTACGCACCAAGGCTCTAGTATAACGATAAATAATATAAGCCTTAGCCAAAGCATATTTGCCCTGCTCCATCAGCTGAGACTCCACCATATCCTGGATATCCTCCACCAAGAATCTGGTCTTCTTTTTGCTTTCTACATAATCTGCTATTTTTTCAACAGTAGCAGCATCTACCTGCTCTGCTGCCTCCACTGCTTTATTGGCTTTTTCTATAGCTTTAACAATTTTACTGCGATCAAAATTTACCGTTGCTCCGTCTCTTTTTATAACCTTCATCTCGGGCCTCCTATATGAAATATTTATACCGTCCTAGTTAAATATGATACACCATATTCTCTTCATTGACAACTACATATAGTGTTTTTTAAGAAAAATTGTAAACATTACACCATATATGTAGCGTGTGTGACAATATTGTAAACCAATCTGTACCTAAACCAGCCCTGCCTTAAAGAGTGCTATGCTCTTGGGCATTCATGGAAAAGCCTCCATGCTCCACATCATAATAATCCAAGGTATGGTCCTCTTCTTGAATAGGGCGCAAGCGCTTCACCAAGCCCTGACTTTTTGCTAGGGATAACTGATCTCCATCTCCGGAAAGAACCCACAGAATTTTATAACCCTTAGGTTCCTCCGTCAAACGTTCTTCTCCCTTGCCATCAGTAAAATATACTAAGAGATCAAATTTTTCCTTATTTGCCAAAGCAATCACCGGACTATAAGCGGTACCACTTCTTTGCGCCAGTCTGGGGTTTAAATCTCTGCTGGTTCTGGCCTTATATACTCTGCGAATAGCATTATCGCACTCTATTACCGTTAACTCCTGCTTATAAAGCTGTACCAAAGATAGCACTTCATTCATAGCCTGTTTAAACTCACCCTCACTAATGCTGCCACTCATATCTAAGGCCACCCCAATTTTAGGCTCATGCTTTTTCAAAGCACCTCTGAGCTCCAATCGTTCAGGCTGTCTCCTATTACGTCTGGTAGTAGTGGGCTTATAATGAGTGGCCACATGTCCTACGATCTTTTTCAAATACCAATTCCACGGAACCTCATGAATTTGCTTTTTTAAATTTGCTACGGCCTTCGCCAATTGTCCTGTGAGCATCCCCTTAGTCGCTCTATCCACATACTGCTCCACAAAATGCCCTAAAAGCTCTGTATCCACATCATCGCTATGTTCCCAGCTATCATGGGTAGTAGCCGGATTAAGTCCTGTAAGCTGCTCCTGATGAGCGAGAGAGGTTTTCTGTCTAGGGTCCCGAGCCTTCTCTTCCAGTGCCTTTTGCACTTCCTGTGCATAGTATTCTAAGGTTTCAAAGGGTTTTAAAAGCAGTCCATATTGCCTATTGACCCAGGCTAAATCCAAAGCACTAGGAGGAAGAAAGGTCAGGTAGTTGTTAACCGCGACGTCCATAGCAATATTTACGGCAATTTTACTATAGGCTTTCTGCAAGGCTTTGGCTCTTTGCCAATGAAGAGACACCAAATGCAAAACCTCATGCTCTAGGGTAGCAAACATTTGCTCTTTTTCCAGGGGCAAAAATTCCAAGGGATTAAGCAGCAGCACAAAACGACCCTCCCTAAACGCAGTCCCCGTAGGTCCTGGATAGGCAAGGTCTATCTTTCTTTCCATTTGCAAAAGAAAAAAGCCATAAAAATTGTCCCTTTGCTCCATAAGAGCTAAGATCAGCCTACCTAAGAGGCTCAAGGTCTTCTCTTTAAGCTTAAGGGGCAATTCTGAATTCTTCTGACCTTCCTTTAAGGTCTCCTGACTTTTTTGCCAGGTATAAATTTCTTGATATAAAACTAAACAGTCCTGGGCAAAATGATCCAACATCTTACTTTTTCTCCACTCCTTGAAGCCTAAAATACGCCTCAATGAAATTATCGTTAGCTAGTGCTGCTTTAGCTAAAGCCTGAGTATTATTGCGCATTTCCTTCATAATGCCCATTTGTAAATCTACTGGATAGGTGGACAAAAATTCCAACCACCTATTAACCTCTTTATCTCCGGCTTCCTCAGTGCTTAACCGACTTTCTAAAATTTCTATAATATTATGCATGGTTAAATATAATCTAGTAGGAGTTTCCTCTTGGACTCTCTGCACAAGGCTACTCTCTAGCTCCTTAGCAAGAAAAACCTCTTCATAGGTAATTAAGGGTGCATATTCTCCAGCTAAAAAATTTATCAACTCTGTGGCAATAAGCTTACCCACATTACCGGCTACCACCTGAAAGAAAACTTGAGAGGATATTTCCTCTCCCTTAGCCTTGTAAATACTATACAGCTTAGAAATGCGTTCATAGCTTCTGGGAGTAGCATTCACGTCATCATTGGCGTGTTGGAGATAGTCAGGATAAGTAGCTATAAATTCTCTGATCTTAGGTTCTAGCTTTTCCTTCGCCGCCCACTGGAGCCATTGCAAATAATCAGGCTCTAGGTAAAGCCACACAAAACGATTCTCCTGGGCTTTATCCATTTCCACCGTTTCATAATCATAAGTATCCGATGGATTCATAGCACCAATTAGTTTCACATTATTAGGCAGCACATAACCATTAATTTCCCTATTTAAAATTAAATTCATAAGCTCCTGCTGCACCGCATGGTCGCACCTATTAAGCTCATCAATAAAAAGTAAGACCTGTCTGCCTGCCTCAGATAAAAGACTGATTTGCTTAAGCTTATAGTGACAGGCATAAATAGTACTCCTGTTTTCTACTGTAGGCAGACCACCAATCTCGCCTTCCTTAAGCAAATTGCCATCAATAGTTACTAAATACCAACCATTCTTTTCAGCTAGGGACTTAGCCAGGGTTGTTTTACCAATGCCTGTGGCACCTACCAAAAGTGGCACCTCTCCCGCCGCCAAAACTAGTTCTACACTTTGTAATGCCTGCACATAATTCATGATTTATCCTCTTAAAATTTTAGTTTTTCGTCCACAGCAATTCTTTTTGCCTGAGGGCTACCATAGTTATAAATTAAGGCCATTTTATCTAGAGGGAAAGCACCTCCCGGTTCTAATTCTCTGCTTCCCACCAGCGCCCTAATATATTCCTCCCTAGGCTCTTTCTCAGCAACCACCTTACTTAAAACCTCTTCCACTTCTGCAGTAGCAAGGCCAAGCCCTTGGGGTAAATATTTAAGCACCTCTATATTAAGAGCCAAAAGCTCTAAAAAAGTCTCCTTCGTAAGCTCCACCAAAAGCCTAACCGCCTAACCACTTTTAGTAACGGCTAAGCGCTGTACCTGAGAGTCAGGATTTTCTATATAGCGCAGGGCCTCATAGCTACTGGTCACAGCTACGCTTTGTACGGCCACACTGGGGTTGGGCAAATATTTAATAGCATCGTAGTTTTTTCTTACAGCAAGAATTTGCAGTTCTTCTCCCGGATTTTTTGCATACTTAATAGCCCACCCGGACTGCTCTAGGGCCAAGCGAATTAATTCCTCAGAAGGATTGGGCAAATAAGTCAAATTGTGCCAATCCTTAGCAATAACCTGACGGAGCATATGGGGGCTGGGATCCCTCACATATTGCAAAGCTGAAGGTGTATTAGCAACTGCCAGTTCCTCCATCTCCTGAGTGGGATGCTTAATAAACTGCAAAACAGCTCCATTTTCCCTCAAGGCCGTAAGACACATTCCCTCTGTAGGCTGTGCTAACTGCTGCAAAGCATAGGGATTAAGCTTCAGCAGCTCTAAAGTCTCTCTTTCGTCCATAAGCTTACCTCTTAATCAATTTATTTTCTCAGTCCAAAGACAAGGATATTTATCCTTCCCATTATACCACAAGTAAAATAAACAGGCGGAAATTTTCCCCCTGCTGTTAAACGCCTGACAAAAACATTCCCCTAACAGCAGCGTGATTAAAGCTTCCGCCACTGTTAGGGGAGGTGCATAATACTTTTAAATTTTATCTAGAGGATTGTCCTCCTTAGGCATCTTCCAACCATTGTGATTAGTATGCAAGAGATGATGAGCCTTAGGAGATAAGGGCGCACCAAAGAACTCCTCATAGGCCTTTTGCACCGCAGGATTTTCGTGGCTAAATCTCGGATCGGAAATCTTATCCAAGCCATAAAGGACTTCTCCTCTTTCCGCCGCTAGCTCCTGTCCATCCCAAATGGGCTGTCCACCACCACCGGCGCAACCACCTGGGCAAGCCATAACCTCTACGAAATCATATTCCACCTTGCCTGCAGCTACAGCCTGCATAAGTCGTCTGGTATTGCCTAAACCACTGACTACAGCAACTCGCACCGGCAAATCCTTAATATAGAAGGTGGCTTCCTTCCAACCCTTGTCGCCTCTGACATCACGGAAGGCATCCGGGTCTGGATTTTCTCCGGTAGCTAAATAGTAAGCACTGCGTAACGCAGCCTCCATTACGCCACCTGTGGCCCCAAAAATTACTCCTGCGCCACTGCCGTCACCGGCCGGAGCATCGAATTCTTCCTCCGGTAAATCCGGTCTCACCCTAGGCTCACTACGTATCCGTCTCACTAGCTCCCTATTGGTGAGGACAATATCCACATCCTGTCCATATTCCGGATCTCCCATAGTCGGTAGAGCACATTCTGCCTTTTTAGCAAGACAGGGCATCACCGAAATAGAGCATATCTTTTTAGGATCCAAATTGAAATGCTTAGCGTAATAGGTTTTAGTTACTGCCCCAAACATTTGCTGAGGAGATTTAGCTGTAGAAACATTGGGAATAAATTCCGGATACTGGGATTTCACAAATCTTATCCATCCCGGGCAGCAGGAGGTAAACATTGGCCAGGAATATTTTTCCCGATTATGTAAACGCTCTAAAAATTCACTGCCCTCTTCCATAATGGTTAAATCCGCAGAAAAAACTGTATCTAAAATAAGATCAAAGCCAATATGCCTTAAGGCTCCTACTAAACGCTGAGCTGTAGCAAATTCTCTGGACACTCCGAGGCTTTCGCCCCAAGCGGTACGAATAGCCGGTGCCACTTGAATCATAGTGGTAACGCCTTGATCTGCCAAGGCTTCTAAAACCTTGCCCACATCGTCTCTTTCTCTTAAAGCGCCTACCGGGCAGTGAGTAATACACTGACCACACAGGGTACAATTAGATTCCTTGATTTCCTTATTTTGAGCTACATCCACCGTGGTACGAGAACCTGTCCCGGACACATCCCAAATATGCATTTCCTGAATTTGGTCACAAACCTGAATACAGCGCATACATTTAATGCACTTAGTAGCATCTCTTTGCAAAGGAAAGCTCTTAGGCCAATTTTGCTTAGGCAAAACCACATCATACTCCGGCTCCGACAAGCCCAAATCATTGGCTAATTTTTGCAGGGAGCAATTACCACTACGCACACATACTGCACAGCGACAATCATGCTGGGATAAAATTAATTCCACATTGGTTTTCCGTACAGCTCTGGCCTTATCACTATTAGTGAAAATAACCATTCCCTCCTGCACAGGATTATCACAAGCAGCTACCAATCTGTCGCTACCGGCGATTTCCACCACGCACACTCTGCAGGCACCAATTTCATTTAGCCCTTCAAAATAACAAAGAGTAGGAATATGCACACCCACTAATTTGGCCGCATTTAAAATAGTAGTATTTTCTTCCACACTAAGCTGCACACCATCTATGATTACATTTACCATTGTGTAACCCTCCCCCCTTTGAAGCATCCGTAGCCGAAGTAATCACAGCGCAGACATCTTCTGGATTCTTGCTGGCACTCCTGGGGAGTCATGCCTAATTCCACCAGTTCATTATCATTCTTACGCTGAGCTGCGCCTCTGGTTTTTAGGTTAATTCTGCCACAGGCATCCATACGTTCATGACGCACAGCAGGAACATCTACATCACACTCAATAGGATGGTTAAAGCCTAGATATTCATCGATATTGGCTGCCGCCACCTTACCTGCAGCAATAGCTCTAATAGCAGTAGCCGGAGCGGTTACGCAGTCACCACCGGCATAGACACCGGAAATAGTTTGCACGCCACCATCTTGTAAAGCAGAAATAACGCCCTTCACAATCTTTACTGCACCTGCTTCAAAGTTTTGCAGCTCGATGCCCTGACCTACGGCCATAACAATAGTATCGCAGGGAAGCTTAATTTCCTCCCCCTCTGCTCTCACAGGAGAAGGACGACCGCCTATAACCTTGCTGATCATTTGTGGTTTCACCCACAAGCCACTTACAGCACCCTGCTCATCCATTTCTACTCTACCGGGAGCGTTCAATTCTAAAAGATTGCAGCCCTCATTTTCTGCTGCTTCAATCTCTTCTGTTTGTGCCGTCATATCCTTTTTACGTCTACGATAAACTATGGTCACGCTGGCTGCCTTAAAACGCACCAAGGAGCGAGCCACATCCATAGCTACATTGCCGCCACCAATAACAATTACATTCTTTCCACTATAATCAGGAATATTGTCATCACCAATTTGTCCTAAGAACTCTACAGCGGAAATAACCCCTTTAGCTTCCGCTCCTTCAATGTGCAGCTTTTTATCACTTTGAGCGCCAATGGCAATATAGACAGCATCATAATCTCTTCTCAGCTTTCTAATGCTCAAATCATCCTTACCCACCTTTATGCCGGTTTGCACCTCAATACCGGTGGACAAAATAGAAGCAATCTCCTGATCCAAAATAGGTCTGGGCAAACGGTAATTGGGAATACCATAGCGTAGCATACCACCTAGCTTTTTATGTGACTCTAGGATAGTAACCTTATGACCCATAAGAGCTAAATAATAAGCTGCGGACAAACCGCTGGGACCACCGCCTACCACCGCTACCTTTTTACCGGTAGAGGGAGCATTAGGCGGTACAGGTACGTCTCCTGCATGATCCACCGCGTAGCGTTTAAGTCCACGAATATTAATAGCGCCGTCTAGCATATTTCTTCTGCATCTATTTTCACAGGGATGCTCACAAATATAAGCACAGGCTGCCGGCATCGGATTATCCTTACGAATGAGGCGCACCGCATCTGCATAACGACCATGGGATAC
>CAZTGQ010000025.1:0-12203 GCA_964613345.1 uncultured Acidaminococcales bacterium
TGTTTTTTGCAACCCAAAAGTGTAACAAAATGCAATGCAAAAGTGTAACACCCTTTGGTTCTTAATTTTTTCCGGAATCTTTCATTAACGAATGCTCAAATCTCCAGCTCTCTCGGTCAAAGACCAATAAGTGGCTGTGGTGTACCAGTCGGTCAATCAAAGCTGCCGTCAGCTGGTCATCATAAAATATGCCATTCCACTTGCTGAATTCGATGTTTGTTGTAATAATAAGGCTCCTTTTTTCATAGCAATCTGCAATTACCTGAAAAAGAAGTTGTGAGCCTTCAGCATCAAATGGTATGTATCCCCATTCATCGCAGATAAGCAGATCAAGCCTTTTAAGTTTTCTAAGCAGCTTGGCGAGGCTGCCGGTGCTTTTAGCATCTGTCAGTTCGTTAACCAGTGATGCTGTTTTAAAAAATAACACCCGCTTTCCGTCCATACAGGCGGCCACGCCAATGGCAGTAGCCATATGCGTCTTTCCTGTGCCGTTTCTCCCATAAAGGATAAGATTTTCCTTCCTTTTCATAAAATCCAAGTTTCGGATTCCATCTATGGTAATTGAATTGGGAATAACAATCTTTTCAAAATCGTAGTTCTCAAAAGTTTTAATAACGTCAAAACCAGCCTGTTTTACACGTAATGCTTTTCTTTTGCTGCTACGGTATTCCAGCTCTGCCAGCAAAACCTTAAGCATATAGTCCTGGCAGTTTTTATCGGTCATTTGCAGCGCATTATCTGCAAAGGTTGAACTCAGGCGTAGCCCTTTGCAGCATTCATATATCTGCTGGTTC
This sequence comes from uncultured Acidaminococcales bacterium, assembly GCA_964613345.1. GTDB lineage: Bacteria > Bacillota > Negativicutes > Acidaminococcales > Acidaminococcaceae > CAZTGQ01. The sequence continues at coordinate 795 of CAZTGQ010000025.1, forward strand.
ATGAGTTGTGCACCTCCCTAGCAAATAACCTGTCATATTTGGTATTGTCTATCGTGAATTTAGGCTGTTGCACAAGGTTACACTTCAGCTGCATCGGAACCATTCTGTGCGTTGGTGCTGTAAGAGCACGGTAAGCAACCAAGATGCTGTCCACATCTTTCACTCCATTATCTATGGCTACGGACAAGGCAGTCTCCGCAGTATCCATATCATGCTTTTTAAGCATCTCATGGAGAGCAGTCAGACCTTTGCGTCTGCCAACAATGTCCTGTGAAGCAAGGTATTTTCTCCAGTTTTCAGGCAGTGTGTTAAAAAAGTCGGTGTACTTAATAGCCATAGGTCTTCTGGACATCAGTTCCAGATAAGGAAGCCAGTTCATGGATTCAAGTCCTTTGCCATATAGCCTGGGGTGAGAAATGACTTGCCTGCATTCACCGTCCAGGATAAACACGGCATCGCTGGTAGCTTTAACGAATACTTCAGTCCTGGCAAACTTCGGAGCTGTTGAGTAAGTGTTGCCATCAAAGTGAATTTTAGCGTAATTGTCACATGTTCTTGTTTCAAGCATGAACACATCGAATTCTGTGCGTGGCAAGGGATTCATCTGTGGCAATTCTTCCTGAAAGAGGACTTCTATCTGGCAATGCTTAATATAGTGGGGTCTCAGTGCATCTTTATCGCAGAGCGTAAAAAGTTCTTTGTTGAAATCGCTAAAATCTTTAACTGTAGGCACAGGGACGAACATGTTACGGCGTTCATAACCAACCTTGTTTTCCACGTTTCCTTTTTCCCAGCCAGCATTGCCGTTGCAAAAGACGGCCTCAAAACCATAATGAAGCATGAAACGTTTAAATCCATCAGTCAAAACCCTGTCATGGCCTTTGCCCATATGGGCAACTGCAGTAGACAGATTATCGAAGACAATTCTGCTGGGAACTTTTCCCATATACATAAAAATGTTTTTCATGCCCTGCAGCAGGCACTGTTGGTTCTCACCGCCAAAGACTTGGCAATAAGATTTATTGCTGTATGGAAAAGACATTGTAAGCTTTAAGGTGTCAATAAGTATTCCTGAGGCATCGTAGACTGCTACATGGCCGAAATCTACCTGTGCCTCTCCAGTAGGATGGTAAATGGGCAATCTGGCCTGTTTGTCCAATACGGCTAGCTCTTGCTTTTTCTTGGATACATAGGATTGGACAGTACGCTGCTTAACCTTAAGAAGCTTAGAATATTTTTCATGTAGTCTCTCAAATACTTTTTTAGCCGTGTGACGCTGCCTGCGCGGCAAATTAAGGTCTGCTTGAAGCCATTCGTCAATTACCGGCTTTAGCGGATCAAGCAGGGATGGAACTTCTCTCGGTGGGTGAGGAAGATTGTTAAAATCTTCCATATCCAGGTATTTCTTAACTGTTTCGTAATGGTAGCCGGTTCTCCTCATTATTTCTCGGATGGAACAATCTTCCTTTTCGTACATTCTTTTGATATACTTGATATCATCCATTGATAACATCCTTTCTTTTCCCTCCTTAGGTTCTCTTCAAACATAAGGATATAGGAATTGACCGGGTGTTACAATGGATTTTTCATTACTTTAGGTGTTACACTTTTAGATTGCATTTTGATACAGTTTTATTATGCACTATACAGTGGAGTAAAAAGAGATTTTCTGTTAAATGTTGGAGTAATTAACTAAAATGTTCATTAAGAGTGGATTGCCTTTACCAGCAATCCACTCTTTTGCACAGAGTAATGGCAAAAGGAAAATGAAGCAAAAAATAATTGATGTAGGAAGAGAGACATACTGGTTATATAGATAGTATTATTTCGCTAAGTAATAAATTATTATCGTGCTAATATTGAGCTTATAAGTCTTATGGTATTATGCTACACAAATGATGCTTAAGATGTTAAAATTATTACAATGTGTATATGCGCAAGTTGCGTAGACTATAATTTAGGCTTGGAGGAGGCTTTTGCAATGCTATTTATTTGTTACCCTAAATGCAGCACTTGTCAAAAGGCCCAAAGATTTTTAGAAAGTAAGGGCGCAAAGTTTGAAGTGAGAGATATTAAGACCGATAATCCTACGGTGGAGGAGCTTAAGAAGTGGCATTCTCTAAGTGGACTTCCTTTGAAACGTTTCTTTAATACCAGCGGCTTGCAGTATAAGGCTTTAGGTCTTAAAGATAAATTGCTTAATATGAGTGAAGAAGAGCAATTAGCCCTTTTGGCTACGGATGGAATGTTGGTAAAGCGCCCTATATTAGTAGGAAAGGACTATGTCTTACCGGGATTTAAGGAAAAGGAATGGGAAGATAAGGTGAGATAATCTTAGATAAAAGCAAGCTATGGTTATCACGAAGATGGTTAAGAAAAGTAATGGACTTTGTTATAAAGGACAAAGAAATGGGTGCAGAAAGAAAATAATAAAAGTTGATTTAATGTGCCTAAAAGGTATATAATAGACATATAAATGGGGGGTGAGACAATGACTACTAGCAGTATGAACATTAGAATGGATAGCGATGTAAAAGAAGAGGCTCAAAAAATTTTTAAGGAAATAGGCCTTGATATGACTACTGCTATAAATATTTTCTTGCGCCAGTCTATCAGGGAAAGAAGTATTCCTTTTAAAATTAGACTTGATGTTCCTAATGCCGAAACTATTGCGGCTATTAAGGAAATTACAAAAATGAAAGCTGACCCAAGTTTTGGCAAAGCTTATGATACGGTAGACGATATGATGAAGGATATTTTAGGATGATGTATAAGCTTAGACCATCAACTAAATTTCAAAAAGATGTAAAACGTATGAAAAAACGTGGTGCCGATATGGAGGCCTTAAACCATGTTTTAAAGATTTTGGCGGAGGGGAAAGAACTTGCGCCAAAGTATAGAAATCATACATTGTCTGGAAATTTTGCTAATTGTCAAGAATGTCATATTATGGCAGATTGGCTTTTAATCTATGAAATTCATGATAGGGAATTATATCTTTATTTGGTTAGAACCGGTAGTCATAGTGATTTGTTTTAATGGTATAATTATTCAACTAATTGATAGGTTTCTTTTGTGGGGAAATTTTCTAGAGGGTGAGATAATTGGGGATGGAAGAAATTCGCAAGGGGATTGAGGCAGGCTTCATTGACGGGAGTCTGGCTGCGGATGAACGATATTTACCTCGTATATTAACTAATAATGCCAAAAAGCAAACTAAGGTATTGGATGCTATTATTTCGGAATTGGAATGGTGCTCAGAGTTTGCTTTTTCTGTTGCCTTTATTACGAATAGTGGCGTAGCTTGTTTGTATGATATTTTGCAAGAACTTGCTAAGAAAAATATTCGCGGAAAGATTTTGGCCTCACAATATCAGAATTTTACTGAGCCCATGGCCCTGAGAAAATTGCTGGCCTTGCCTAACCTTGAGTTAAGAATATTAACTGACGAAAATTTCCATGCTAAGGGATATCTGTTTAAAAGAGGACAAGGGATAACCGCGGAATATTCCATGATTGTTGGGAGCAGTAATTTAACTGGAAATGCTCTTAACAAGAATAATGAATGGAACATAAAATTATCTTCAACAAAAGATGGTTCCCTGATAAGAGAGGTTAATAATGAATTCAAGGATATTTTTAGTAGGGCTACAAAGGTAACAGAGAGTTGGCTACAACAATATGATAAGATTTATGGCGAGAGCTTTAAAGGAAGAACAGCTCAACTAGAAAAATTAATTCAGCTGAATAAAATAAATCCCAATCAGATGCAAATAGAAGCACTGCAGAGTATAGAAAATCTGCGAGAACGCGGTGAGAATAAGGGAATACTCATTTCTGCCACCGGCACAGGAAAAACGTATTTATCGGCATTTGATGTTAAAAGGGTGCAGCCAAAGAAATTCTTATTTATTGCTCATAGAGATGTAATTTTGAAAGCAGCAAGGAAAAGCTACGAAAATGTTTTTGGGCCCACGGTAAAAATGGGATTATATGCCGGAAGTACAAAAACAGAGGAACCCTATGTCTTTGCCTCAATTTACACCTTGTATAAGGATGAATGTTTGCAACAATTTGCACCGGACGAATTTGAATATATTGTTGTGGATGAGGTTCATCGGTCGGGAGCTTCTATTTATCAAAAGGTGCTGGGATATTTCAAACCTAAATTTCTTTTAGGTATGACTGCTACTCCTGAACGTACAGATGGTTTTGATATTTTTAAAATGTTTGACCACAATATCGCTTACGAGATTAGACTTAATAAGGCCTTAGAGGAAGATATGCTTGTACCGTTTCACTATCATGGCATTACGGATCTAACTGTTAACGGTCAGGAAATAGATGATAACTCAGATTTTATGAAGTTAACAGCAAGTGAACGCGTTAGACATATTGTGAAAAAAACAAGGGAATATGGCTGTGACCGTGGCAGAGTAAAAGGACTGATGTTCTGCAGTAATATTCAAGAGGCTAATGGCTTATCAGAGATTTTGAATAATGAATATAATATGCATACGCTTGCTTTAACTGGGAGCGCGAGTATTTCGGAAAGAATGGAAGCAATGGAACGCTTGGAAACGGATGATCCAAGTATGAATCCCTTAGATTATATAATTACCGTGGATATTTTTAATGAGGGTGTTGATATTCCCAAGGTTAATCAGATTGTAATGTTAAGACCAACCCAGTCTGCAATTATATTTGTCCAGCAATTAGGTCGTGGTTTGCGTAAAGCTCGCAACAAAGATTATTTGGAAGTAATTGATTTTATAGCAAATTATTCTAATAACTTTATGATACCGATTGCCCTATATGGGGATAGAAGCTTTAACAAGGATAAATTGCGGAGAAATTTAGTTAATAATTATATGCCTGGGGCCTCAACCGTATATTTTGACGAAATAACTAAAAAGAAAATTTTTGCAGCTATTAATAGAGCTTCTCTAAATTGTTTGCCAGAGCTACGCAGTGACTACAAATTGCTCAAGTATCAGTTGGGCAGGCAACCGATGATGATGGATTTTGTCAAATTGGGGAGTAGGGATCCATATACCTTTATTGCCAAGAAAGGTTCCTACTATAATTTTTTATGCTGCGCTGATGATGTCGCTACTATTCCGGAAAAATGCGAAAAATCATTATATTTCATAAGTTGGGAAGTAGCCCAAGGACGTAAACTGGAGGAAATAGTGCTTTTGCAGTTATTGCTGGAGCAAGATTGTATAACTCATGAGGAGTGGGAAAAAGAGTTGCAAAAGCAGATGGGATACCAATATACACTTAGTAATGCCATGGTTAATGTTGCCTTAAATAATATTAGTATGAGCTTTTTTAAAAAAAGCGATCAAGATAAATATGGTAATATGAATTATGTGCAAAAGGTGGGCGCCAAATTTCAGCGGACAGAAGAATTTACTAATCTTTTAAAAAATAAAGATTATGAAGCTTATGTCAAGGATGTCCTTGCCTATGCTAGCAGCACATTTGCGAGGGATTATTCTCAGGAGCAGTGGCGAGATGGTTTTATGCTTTATAAAAAATATTCACGCAAGGACGTTTGCAAAATCCTTGGCTGGGATAAGAATAATGCCTCCACAATGTATGGGTATAGAATTAAGTTCAATACTTGTCCAATCTTTGTAACTTACAAGAAACAGAAAAATATTGCGGAAAGTACAAGATATGATGATAAGTTTATTGATGAAAAAACTTTTAACTGGATGACGAGAAATAGGGTTACTATGGAGTCTGGAGAAATTAAAGCTTTGCAGTCTGGAACACTGCGCATTCCACTTTTTGTTAAACAAAGTGATGATGAGGGCTCAGATTTTTATTATATGGGGGACATGGAGCCTAAAGAGTATAAAGAGACAACTATTACCAATGATGAAGGAGAAGCATTGCCGATTGTTAATATTAAATTTTCCCTGTATGATGAAGTTAATGAAAAGCTTTTAAATTTTTTTATGGCGGGGGAATGAAAGTCGTAATAGTTAAGACAATAAATTTTTGGCTCAGTAGCTTTACAAGGTACGTTAAGGCTGTAAAATCACAAGAAGACTTTCAATTGCAGATTCACTGCGACTGAGAGTCTTCTTGTTTTAGCTCAAGCGTTTTTATAATCCTTTTTAAATTGACGTTTAACTTCAATCTTCAGCATTTAACGCCTTCATGTATTCGGCTACAGTGTTATAGACACCGTAAGTATTTTTCTCGGTGAGGGAGTCGTTAAGAGCTGAGATGGTGGTTGCGTTAGGTTTTCTTGTTGTGAGGTTAAAAGGTATACCCTGCTCTCTAATAGCAGTTTTCATGAATAAAGAAATTGCGGTTGACATATTCATGCCAAGTTCATTGCAAAGATTGTTAAATTATTTTTTTACATCAGGATCCATGCGAACTGTTACGTTTGTAGTGGACATAGTTATACCTCCATTTGCGTTTATTATAACATGCATTGCATGGCAAATAGAGTACAAAACATTGTATTTATCCCATAAATCGCTGGACATGCTGAATAGTGGGGATGAACTTTATAAATAGTTAAATTTATAAAGAATGTGGGCGCAAAAAAGAGTGACAATACTTAAAACCATGCTACAATATAATTAGCAAAATATTTTTCAAGGCACGGTGTTTACTATATAGGCTGTAAAAGAAATAAGACGATAGTCGAAGTGAAAACAGTGATTTAAGCAGGGATAGAAAAAAACTAATGTGAGGAAGGTGAGAGTGGTGTTAAGAAACAAGAGTAAAAGGGCATTAGGTGGACGTATTATGCTAGCCTTGGCATTGGGCGCTTTCTGCCATAGTATGGCTTATGGTGCAGAACATGTAACGTCCTATGTTAACGGCGGTGGGAAGGCAATTTTTCATGTAACATATTTTAATCCAGGTGATACTTGGTATATGGATACCCAGACTAAAACCATGAAAATTATTGGTCCTTCTAGCTATACTTTGTCGCCCACATACAAGACTTCTTTAGAAAGTGGTCTGTCCTATTGGGCGGAAATGCTGGGAAAATCAGTAAATAATACGCAGCCTTTTCAGATAATGATAACTACCTCTGCAAAAGATGGTAATGCTTACGCTGGAACATGGATGGTGGATTATAACAGTGGGAGCATTTTAGATGGGAGTTGTTTGCAACAGGCTTTGCAGGAGGGATACAATCTAGCACCGATAGATCCTTTTGATGGGAGTCAACCTACAGGACTCAAACCTTTTTCCGTGATAAATATAGGCGAATATTTGGGTGCAAAGAAAGAAGGGACTGCTGGCGGTTGGTACATAGATGGGGAAACTGTACTTCCTAATAATGAACAGGCTGCTGACTACATGGGTACGGTGCGGCATGAAATGGGGCATGCCTTGGGCATTAGCGCATTTACTGTGGGAGATTTAGATGGCGTTAATGTGAAAAAAGATGCTTATGGTAATGAATTATGGCGTTTTTCTGATAAAGCTGGTACAGCTGCAACGGATTGGAATATGCACCTTGTAGATCAGAATTTAAATAAAGCCAAACCAAATATGTATATCATTACTAATAATTATTTTAATACTGTTATCAAGGAGTCTAACCAGAATGCTAAGGCTTCTGACTATTTTATTTTGGATAATCCCCAAACAACAGCTCCCTATGACAATACTAATCCTAGGGCAGGGAAACTATATTTTGTGGGAGAAAATGTTAGTCAAGCGTTAAATGGGGCTACTTTTGATGGAGTGGATGGACTTCCTATTAACCCATGGGAAAAAAGCGTGGATGAACATGGTATAGTTTCTTATAGAGCTGAGCTCTCGCATATTCAAACACCGGGCATGATGAGCCATGTTGCTTATTCCAACTATACTTCTTTTATGGAAGTAGAACTAGCTGTTATGCAGGATTTAGGTTATAAGCTAGACAGGAAAAATTATTACGGCTTTTCTGAGTACGGAAATAATAAGACCTACATCAATGTGAATGGTTATTCGGCTCGTAATGCTGACGGAACTGCTTATTTACCGGGGGTGTATAATACCACGGCTTTGGGCATAGGACTTCATGTGTACGGCTCCGGTAACAATATTACCCAAGCAGCAGATATTCTGACTAAAGGAGATGGCGCTGCGGGTATGCGTATAGATGGGGCGTCCAATACTGTTACTATAGACAAGCTCACTAATGTGAAAGCGAATGGCTACCGAGGTATCGGAGCATTGGTGGCCTATGGCAGCAACCAAACCTTGAATCAGTATGGAACCATTTCTGCCGCAGGGGAGAAAGGCGTAGGGGTAAGATTTGATTTTGGCTCCAGCTCCAATGGTGCATGCGATGAATACAGGGGTTCCTATATACGTTATAAGCGTCGTTCCAGCGAAGAAACAGGCGCAATTACCAGTGCCGTAAATATAGGCCTACTGGATGAATATGAAGGAATGAAGGCAACACCAGAACTGAATGGTGCTCTAATTAAGGAATATAATTTGGCAGGAGAATTATTAGGAACGGATAATGCCATTTATATTGGTAAGAATGCCTTTGTGGATAAAATTAATGCTTTGCCAGGAGCATCTATTACCGGAAATATCACCTCGGATTGGAAAAAGTTCAATACAGATGGTAGTTATGATGGCGTAGATGGTGTAGGAGCTTTGCAGATCCAGTATAATGGCGTCGAATATTCTTATAAAGCCTATATACCGGACCTAGTAACCAAGTTGAATTTTGCAGCAGACCTGGATTACGCAGGAAATATTACAGGCGAGCAAAACATGAAGATGAACGTGAATAAGGCGACCCTTAATTATAGTGGCACGGCCAATATAGTGTCTGTGAATATTGACAAAGGAGCATCTCTCCTGGGAAAGGGAACTTATACTGTCAATGATTGGACGAATCTTATGCCGCCTGATTATTCCGATGCCGAGATGGGACAAATAAACAATCATGGTACTTTTGGCGCTACTGCAGGTGACGTGCAGGTCAATGGTAATTTGGTCAGCGATGGTACTCTTGCTGTAGCTGCGGCCTATAATGGTGCTAGTGTCTATATGCTGCAAGTTAACGGTACCGCTGATATTAGCAATAATACCTTGACAGTTTCAACAAGAAATAAGCCTTTGTTAGATAGAACATATAAATTTTTAACCGCAGGAGATGGTATTACAGGGACTATTCAAACCAGTGCTTTGTCCGACTATGTACAGGCAGTAGGTTCTATAGCAGGTAATGATGCGTATTTTAAAGTTCAACAGACAAAGGGGCTGTCTGATACAACTGATCTTAATTCTAATGAGAATAGTGTAGCTGATGCCTTTAATGCAACGGCGCCTGTAAAGATGGTTCAAGATAGCGCACAAGCTCAGCAGGCAGCTAATGTTTTCTACAATAGCTCTGCTGATATGAAGAAACTAATGAACTCGGTAGCAGCGGTAGAGAGAACAAAATTATTGCAACAGACCCTGACAAGTGATTTGACGGTAAATCATGTTTATGATAGGTTAAGTAGTACTTTTGTGGACGGTAAGGTTGTAGCGAGTATCAAAGTTCCGTCCTTAACAGGGGAAGGGCAAATAATAAAGACAAATCTTCCTCTGTCCTTGGATACAAATAATAACTTCTGGCTGAGCATGTTCAGAGGCTTTGAAAAGCACGGTGGAACTGATGGTGGTGGTAGCTTAAACAACCAGACCTTTGGTGGCGTGGTAGGCTATGATCAGGCTGGTGGTGATAACGGTCGTTTGGGTGCTTTCTTATCCTATGGCAAAACTCATTACAGTGCAGATTATTTGCTTGGGGACAGTAACGACTGGCGCTTCGGCCTTTATGGCGGGAAGGTAAATGGTGATTGGGACTATCAAGGTGTAGTCAGCTATGGTGCTAACCATTATGATTTGGATGCAACTACCTGGGATAGTAATGCGAAATTAAATAGTGACTATAAGGCTAAGATTTGGGATGTGGGACTAAAGACTAAATACACTGTTCCTTCTACAAGGGCACGTACTTGGCAGATTAAGCCTTATGGTGAATTATGGTATACCCATATCAATCAAGATGGGTATACAGAAACAGGCAATAATGTCTTTGCTAAGAATATGAATAGTGCGTCCAATAATTCTACTAGAGCCGAATTAGGTGTGGAGTTTAAGAGAAGTATTACTCCCACCACCGGTTGGGGTGGAGCTATAGGGTATAAATGTGTACTTAGTGGTGTGAACCCAGAACTCAATGGTACCTTTGTGGATGGTACGCAGGGCTTTACCGTGAGGACTGAAAATGACAGAAACTATTTAACCTACAATTTGAATGTGCGTACATCGCTAGGTGGTAGGTGGACAGGGCAGGCTGATATTCGAGGCGAAAAGTCCTCTAATAATCACAAGGAAATTTATAGTGTAATGGCAAAATACAGCTTCTAAACAGAACAAGCAATAAGGCTCTGACCTGCAGTAAAACTGCGTGTCAGAGCCTTGTTGCTTTAAGGGTTTTTGGTTTCTACCAAAGGTTGGGGTGCCAACCAAAATATTCATCTAGGGGGATTACCTGTAGGTAGAGAAGATGGTGGGGACTATGCACAAAAAAAGTATTGCTGATGTAAGTACAAAAGAGTACAATATAAGTGGAAGAAAAATTATACTTTTGAAAGGAGAGTTTACTATGGCAGTGAAATCAGCAAACTTGTATGCAAGAATTGAGCCGGATGTAAAGGAACAGGCAGAGGGCATTCTTTCTGCACTTGGTATTCCTGCATCTAATGCTATTAACATGTTCTATAAACAGATTATCCTTCAGAGAGGGATTCCCTTTGATGTAAAGATGCCGTCTGCAAGACCGTTAGATATGAGTCTTCTATCGGAAGAGCAGATGAATGTAGAATTGGAGAAGGGATATGTAGATATGAAGGCTGGACGCACAAAATCAGCTAAAAAGGTATTTGCGGATATCCGTAAGGAGTACAATGTATGAGGTTTGAAATAGAAATATCGGAACAGGCTGGTGTGGATCTTAGAGAAATATTTGAATATATCGCATTTGAACTGCGATCCTTTAAGAATGCTAGAGATCAGCTTGGCCGATTGGAAGAAAATATTATGAGCCTTAACCAGATGCCAGAGAGATTTCGTGAGTATGGTAATGAACCGTGGCACAGTCGAGGTTTGCGATTAATGCCTGTGGATAATTATTGTGTGCTGTATATTTTTAATAAGGAAGATGCCGTTGTCACTATTATCCGTGTGATGTATGGTGGACGGGATATTGATGCACAATTAAAGCAATATACAAAGCAGTAGACACAGATAAATTATAAGCTAGAGAGATAAAGGCAACAAGGCTCTGACCTGCAGTAAAACTGCGTGTCAGAGCCTTGTTGCTTGTTGTGCGCCCGGCGGGCGCACGTTCTAACCGGTGAAAGT
>CAZTGQ010000026.1:0-5585 GCA_964613345.1 uncultured Acidaminococcales bacterium
AATATCTGCCGCTAGCTCCGGCGGTGTTTTTTCTAAGGTAGCCTTAACAGTATCTACAATGGCAGCAATAGGCTCCAGCAAAGCCTCTCGAATTTGATTTTGATTAATAATAATAGCCTTAGGCAAGCCTGTTACCAAATCCCTGCCCTTAATATTCATGCGTGCAGGACGATCAACCTCTACAGCAGAACCAATTTCTATTTTTACCTCTTCGGCAGTTCTTTCGCCAATGAGTAAATTATATCTACGTTTAATATATTGTACAATGGCCTCATCCATTTCATCTCCAGCTGTCCTTAGGGAGGTAGAAAGTACAATTCCACCTAAAGAAATAATGGCCACCTCTGTAGTACCACCACCAATATCTACCACCATACTGCCTGTCGCTTCCTGCACCGGTAGTCCAGAACCGATTGCTGCAGCCATTGGTTCTTCCAGCAGATATGCTTCTCTTGCTCCAGCCTGCACAGCGGCATCGATCACGGCTCTTCTTTCTACCGCAGTAACACCGGAGGGAACCCCGATAACTACTCTAGGACGAACCAAGGTCTTATTTTTAATAGCCTTTTGAATAAAAAATTTAAGCATAGCTTGGGTAATATCAAAATCAGCAATAACACCATCCTTCAAGGGGCGAATAGCCACTATATTTCCTGGTGTGCGACCAATCATCCGCTTTGCCTCTGCTCCCACAGCTAAAACCTCTTGAGTGTCCTTAACTACAGCCACTACTGAGGGCTCTCTAATCACAATGCCATTACCCTTTAAATGTACCAGAGTATTAGCAGTGCCTAAGTCTATACCCATATCTCTAGAAAAAGATTGGAAAAAGGAAAAATTAAACATGTTAGTACTCCTATCCTAGCTTCTGCAAAGCGCTCATTTCTCCGGTGCTACCCCTAGTTCCAAGAGGCTTTGATACAGCGCACCTAAGGGAAGTCCTACCACATTGCTATAAGAACCTATAATGTTTTTAACTAAAACAGCACCTCTGCCTTGAATGCCATAGGCGCCGGCCTTATCCATAGGTTCTCCGGTAGCCACATAAGCTCCAATTTGCTGCTCACTTAAATGATAAAACTCTACCTGAGTAGTTTCCACCAAGGTAAATTCCCTGCCCTGATAAAAAATCGCTACCCCGGTAAGTACCTTATGAGTTTTACCACTCAGCCTTTGCAACATAGCCACGGCCTCCTGAGCGGAAGCAGGCTTGCCCAAAATCATATCGTCCAAGGTCACCACAGTGTCCGCCGCAATTACTACTGCCTGGGGCTCCTTCGCGGCTACCACGGCACCCTTACCATAGGCATTATAAGCAACTAAGCTCTCTGGGGATTTTCCCCCTGTAGTTTCTTGAAAGGGTACTACCATAATTTGAGGCTCAATACCTATTTGTCTTAAAAGCTCCCTCCGTCGGGGAGAAGCTGATGCTAAAATAATCTTCATGTCCACCTCTAAAAACGATTAAATAATAATAGAGCAATAATCATACCAACTATGGACACCAGATTAGGTGTAAAGCTAAACCCCACAGTGATTTTCATGACATAAAAATCAATAACAGCAGGAGGAATATTTAGCACCTGATATTTTTGCACTAAAAAAGCTGTGCCCGAGCCTAAAGCATTGGAGGTCATAAGTACATCACCTAATAAGCCGCCTACAATAGCACCTGTGGCCAGGACCAAAAACAAAACAAACCAACCCTTAGAACCAAACATTATTCATTCTCCTTTTCCGCCAATTTATCCTTATCCTTCTTGGCATAGTAAACGCCTATTACCGTCCACTGCTCGCCTCTGTTAGCAACATCACGACGAAAGGCGCCAATATAGGACCAGCCGATATAAATCCACAGTAAGCAACCTATAAAAATAGTAGGCACCTTGGCCCAGCCAAAGAAAATACTGAGGCTATTACCAAAGGCTCCACCAGCTATGGCACTGAGAGCTGGAATACCATAAATTATGAACTTTTCCATTTTAGGATTCATTTGCTGTCTGCCTACTTCTACCTCCATGCCCACCTTAGCTTCGCAAGCATTCCAGCAATCTAAGAATTTAGGAGGATGAGGATCTTGGGATTTATTTCTATCAATCCTCACCTTGGCTCTCTGTCCTCGGCGCTCCGTTATATAACCAATATAATCTGTCAAAGGTCTTCCCCCTCTTTATAATTTAAAATCTAAATATTTATCCGGCAAGCTTTCCTTCAGGTGAGCTAGAAACTCATCACTAACCTTGAAAATAACTGCTTCCAAGCGACCCTCTTGACGATATACTAAAAGTCTTTGAGGCCGTGGATCCGTAGAGGAATAGCTGTGAGCATAACGAGAAATCTTTGTTTTGCGAAAAAAGCTACGTACATAGCAGTTGGTGAAGCTTTCAACCTGACTAAGCTCAATACTAAGCTCCTTCACAAAACCGAAGCCTTCTTTTTTAACTACAAGCTGAGTTTCCGTTAAGGTGTAGGTGTAGGTAAAGCCAATACGCCACCCCCACATTAAGAGAAATAAAAAGCTATAGCCCCACCCCAAAAGACTAATTCTTCCGTAGAGAAAGGAATTATAGGCTTCATAAGCAAAGGAAAGAATAATCAAACCCAAAGCCAAATACTTATACCAAATATGTTCTTGATCGATCACAGTATGTTCTGTACAAATTATCACGTCTATTCCACCTTAACAACAAGATAAATCCCCTCTCGCCTAAATAGGCTAACATTTATTATACCAAAAATCACCTTATTTTCCTACTAATATAGGCAAAAAGATAAAAGCTCCTACAATAGTACTTTTCAGTACGATTATAGGAGCCAATTTGCAATGTAAAAGCCACTTCTCTTGGTGAAGAATTGTTCCAGCCTAGGAAGGAAATAATTTTAAGAAGAAGCAAGTATCGTGACATACGAGGACAGCTTAAAACCCTCTCACAAATTTAAAAGCATAGAGATTAGTGCTTAGGCTAGGAAAAACAAAAATTGGCTCCGCAGATAGTACCGGTTAGTACATCCAGGAGCCAATTTGCAGTTTTGACAACGCCTAAGCGCTGAGATTTATGCTTTTTAACAGTAATTTTATTTGGCAACAGGTCCAATCATAGCCAACATAGTCCCCGCCGCCACAGCCGTACCAATAACGCCTGCTACATTGGGACCCATAGCATGCATCAAAAGGAAGTTGGAGGGGTTAGCCTTTTGACCAACAACTTGAGATACACGTGCTGCCATAGGCACAGCAGATACGCCGGCACTACCAATCAGAGGATTGGTCTTACCACCATCTGCCCAACACATAAGCTTACCAAAAAGAATACCTGCCAAGGTACCGCTAGCAAAAGCTACCAAGCCCAAAGCAATAATCTTCAAGGTACCTAAGGTTAAGAAGCTTTCAGCCTTCATGGTTAAGCCGGTACCGGTAGCTAGGAAAATAGTAACCGTATTCATTAAAGCATTTTGAGCTGTATCGGACAAACGACCTAAGCAGCCTGCTTCAGTGAAAAGATTACCTAACATAAGCATACCAATCAAGGAACAAACGGAAGGTAAAAGCAAAGAGATGAAAATAGTACACACAATGGGGAATACTACCTTCTCAAAGTGAGTTACAGTACGAAGCTGAGCCATCTTAATTTGTCTATCCTTCTTAGAGGTAAACAGCGTCATAATAGGAGGCTGAATCAAAGGAACTAAGGACATATAAGAATAAGCGGCTACCGCAATAGCGCCCAATAGCTGAGGAGCCATTTTAGCAGCTAGATAAATAGAGGTAGGACCATCAGCACCACCGATAATACCAATAGCAGCTGCTTCTTGTACGGTAAAGCCTAAGAACATAGCTCCTAAAAGAGCAACAAACACACCGGCCTGAGCAGCAGCACCTAAAAGCAGGGTTTTAGGATTAGCTAGCAAGGGTCCAAAATCCGTCATAGCACCTACGCCCATGAAAATCAAGGGCGGGAAAATCTCATTGTGCACGCCGGCTAAAATCAATTTCATTACACCTGCATCAGTTTCAAAACCGGTTTTAGGAATATTAGCCAGTAAGCAACCAAAAGCAATAGGTGTTAACAAAAGGGGTTCAAAGCCTCTAACGATAGCTAGGTAGAGCAAAATACAGCCTACCAGAATCATTACAGCATTTCCCCCAGTAAATGCCACGAATCCACTGTCATTAAGAACGGAGGATATGGCTACAACAAATGCGTCCATAAACTGCCTCCTTTTCCGTAGTATTATTATGCTGATTAAAGAACGATCATTACGTCGCCGGTAGCAACGGTATCGCCAGCATTAATACGTACTTCGGAAACGGTTCCAGCAGCAGGAGCCATGATTTCGTTTTGCATTTTCATAGCTTCCAAAATCATAAGAACATCGCCTTCTTCAACGCTATCGCCAACCTTAACATTTACGGATAAAACCTTACCAGGCATAGGAGCTTCTACAGTAGTGGAACCAGCAGCAACAGGAGCAGCAGCCTTAGGAGCAGCAGCAGGTGCAGCAGGAGCAGCTACGGGAGCAGCTACAGGAGCAGCAGCAGGTGCAGGTGCAGCAACGGGAGCAGCTACAGGAGCAGCAGCAACAGGAGCAACGCTAACTGCGCCGCCAACTTCTTCAACCTCAACTTGATAAGCAGTGCCATTTACGGTAACATTAAATTTTTTCATGATAAATCCTCCTTAGATTATGTGTGTAATTTTTGGATAAAGCTTCCATCTTTTTAATCATTAAAGAAATAGTGGGGCAGGGCAAGCGGTTCCATACTTTGCCTATGTGCAATAGCCGCTGTAAGAGCAGCAAGCACGGCATCATCATCTTCGCTCATAGCAATGGCTGCAGCCAAAGCTGCCACAATCTTTTCTTCTTCCTGTTTTGCAGCTGCAGCATTAACTGTGGCTGCTGGTGCCTTCTTGCTAGCAGAAGCTTTCGCTGCAGGCGCCTTCTTGTTCTTCGTAGGATCTACGAGATAAATAATTTTCATAACCAACCCTAAGATTATCAGCACACCAAAAACAATAGTCATATTGATGGCTGCAATTAACCAGGGGTTAGTAGTAACAGGACCCATTAACTTCACCTCTCTTTCTCTTATAATCAACTTCCTTGTTTATGGTCAAAACTAGAGCGGAATACTTCCGTGCTTCTTAAGGGGAAGAGTTTCCTTCTTGTCTTTTAACATACGTAGGGCATTAATAATCGTAGGACGTGTCACTTTAGGCTCAATAATCTGTTCTACCATACCATGCTTTGCTGCATAATAGGGAGTGGCAAAGTTATCAATATACTCCTGTGTTTTTGCTGCTACATCAGCTTCCTTACGGAAGATAATTTTAGCAGCGCCATCAGGTCCCATAACAGCAATTTCTGCTGTAGGCCAAGCAATAACTTGGTCAGAGCCTAAGTCCTGGCAACACATAGCTAAATATGCACCGCCATAAGCCTTTCTGGTAACTAAGGTAATCTTCGGCACTGTTGCTTCACTGTAAGCATAAAGCATTTTAGCACCGTGGCGGATAATGCCGCCATGCTCTTGATTAACACCGGGCAAGAAGCCTGGCACATCCACAATAGTAATTAGTGGAATG
>CAZTGQ010000026.1:5595-12109 GCA_964613345.1 uncultured Acidaminococcales bacterium
AAGGCATCACAGAAGCGAATAAAGCGTGCGCCCTTATCAGAAGCATTAATATCTAAACAACCTGCCATCACGCGAGGTTGGTTAGCAATAATACCAACGGTCTTACCTTCCATTCTGGCAAAGCAAGTAATTATATTAGTAGCAAAGGATTTCTGAGGTTCGTAATACTCACCGTTATCTACAATACTCTTAATAACTGCATACATATCGTAGGGATGATTAGCATCGTCAGGAATAATAGTATTAAGAGCTTCATCAGTTCTCTGGGGATCATCCCCTGTGTTATACACCGGTGCATCCTCGCGATTGCTGCTAGGTAAAAAGCTTAATAAGTAACGAATTTGTTGAATACAGTCCTGATCATTTTCTGTAGCAAAATGACAAACACCTGATTTAGTACTATGACTAACGGCTCCGCCCAATGCTTCTTGGGTAACTTCTTCACCTGTTACGGATTTCAAAACCTCGGGACCTGTAATAAACATCTTAGAGGTTTTCTTGACCATATAGATAAAATCTGTTAAAGCCGGACTATAAACTGCTCCGCCGGCAGACGGTCCCATAATAGCAGAGATCTGGGGAATAACACCGGAAGCCATGGTATTTTGTTTAAACATTCTACCAAAGCCCGCTAAAGCATCAGTGGATTCCTGAATACGTGCACCACCGGAATCATTCATGCCCACAAGAGGAGCACCCATCTTCAAAGCCATTTGCTGTACCTTTACAATTTTGTTAGCATGCATTTCTCCCAGGGAGCCACCCTCCACGGTGAAATCCTGTGCGAAAACAAAGACGGTACGCCCATTAACTGTACCATATCCAGTAACAACACCATCTCCCGGCAGGAACTTCTTCTCCTGACCAAAATTAACACAACGATGTTCCACAAAACGGTCCATCTCTACGAAGCTATCCTTATCTAGCAAAAGAGCTATTCTTTCTCTGGCTGTCAGTTTTCCAGACTCATGTTGCTTAGCAATTTTCTGGGGTCCACCGGCGGCTTTTATGATTTCTGTTTTCTGTAACATCTGTTGAATTCTATCCTGTGTAGACAACTGCGCATACCTCTCTTTCTTTAAAAGAATAAACTTATATTAATTAATCTATTAAAACACCACAATTTTACCATAGATTTTGAACTCTGACTAGCTTTTTTTCCCTATTTTATATCCCATTATAGAGGTTCTTCGCATCTTTGTTGAAACTATCTGCATTTCTAGAAAATTTTTGCATTTTCTCATAAGCAATTGCTTATACTAGTCTTCCACGCTTTTCCTGTTAATAATCAGTAGTGTAGCGTTACCAACCCAGAAAAGCATTCCCAGCTGTAAATTAAAGAGAGTATAGTCGGTAAGGCCACTAATGGCCAGTCCCACCAAAGAAGCTATATAACCACAGGCAATTCCGCGCATCCAGGGTTTAGTTTTTTTATTGCGTATGGCTTTGGCCAAAAGAAAAAACTGCCACAAAAGATACAAAAGTAAAGCTAACCCTATAACCCCCAGCTCTGCCGCCACATTTAAAAACCAATTGTGGCAATGATACATAATGAATGAGGGATCCTCCAAATAAAAATCATAGTCAGGGAAGGCAAATTGATAACCGTACCAACCCACGCCCCAGGGCTGCTCTTTAATCATAGCCAGAGCGCTTTCCACATAGGCTATCCTTAATTCTGCAGAAGTATCCTGAAAATTAAAAATGGACAAGAGACGATTCGCTAGCATGTCCCAGCCCAAATAGAGCACACCAAGACCTCCGCCAATAAAGGGGAGTAAAGCCTTGTGATAGAAAAAAGCAGCAAAAACAAAGAGTACCCAGAAAAAAGCTACCCAATTCCCTCTAGAGTAGGTTAAAAGAAGACAGGTAGTGCTGAGAAGAAAAATAAAAATTAGAGCAATTCTGGTTTTCCCACCTCTTAAGGGAGCGAAAATTCCCACACAATAAGAGCCTGCCAGTACTAAAAAGCTACCTAAAATATTGGGATTTTCCAAGGTGGCATAGGCCCTTTTAGTCAGCTCGGGAAAAGCTCTATGGTCCAGCCATTCCACATTTTGTAAATCATTGCTAAAAAGATACTGCCAAATACCATCTGCGGCCACAAGAGCTGCACTAATCAAAAACACCTTCATTATAAATAATACTCTGTGACCCTTGCTGGCATAGCGAAGCATGAGATAAAAAATAACAGCATCCTGCCCCACTACATAAAACCAATTATAAAGAGAGGCTACCCTATCTTGAGACCATAAAACGCTAAAAGCACTCAAGAAAAATAAAGCCAGTAAAGGATATTTAATTTTAGGTGGCAGGGATAAATCAAAGCCCAGTTTACGCTGCTGAAAAGCATCCACCATAGACAGGATAAAGCCCAAAATTAAAGTTCCCACGGCCACTATCGGTTGCAAGGGCAAAAAGAAGATTGTAGATACCAAAAGTAGATAAATACCTCTATCCAAGGTAAGGTTCTTAGGCACAAGCTGTTTTACAGCAGTCATATAGTCACCTGCCCCGTCTTAAAGGTTCCTACTAAATAGAGAGAACCGCAAAGACATATCAAATCATTATTCTCCGCCATATCTAAGGCCGCCCTGTAGGCTGCGAAAACATCGTCGTAGGCTTTCGCCCTACTACCAATAATTTCCTCTAAGGTCTTAGCTGTAGCAGCTCTTGGACTGTCATCAGCTAGTACTGTCAGCACCTTATCCGTAGGTCTAAATAAAATAGAAGCAACCTTCTGCATATCCTTGTCCGCCATCATGCCAAAGATAAAGAAACGTTTTTGCGTGGGGAAATACTTATCCAAGGCTTGTCTTAAAACAGTGACACCTGAGGGATTATGTGCCCCATCAAGTAAAACTATCGGCTCCTGCCTAATAATTTCCAAACGTCCAGGCCAAAGGGTACTACTCATCCCCACAGTTATAGCTTCAGCCGTAAGAGCAGGCTCCTTAGCCGCCAAAATTTTAGCAGCTGTAAGAGCGACTGCGCCATTACTAAGCTGATGATCACCCAGAAGGCTCATCGCAAAATTTTCCTGCTGCTCACCGAATTGATAAACAAAGCTTTGCCCCTGAGCAGAAAAGCTACTTCCTTGAACAGTAAAATCCTTACCACAAACGTACAGGGGAGCCTGGCATTCCTCAGCCTTAGCCCTTACAACATCCAAAGCTTCACCTTGACAAGCAGTAACTACCGGCACCGATGGTTTCACTATGCCGGCCTTCTGCTCAGCGATAGCTGCAACAGTATTCCCTAAAACAGCAGTATGCTCCAAGGTAACATTAGTAATAATACTTACTTGCGGCACAATAACATTGGTAGAATCCCAAAGTCCACCCATGCCTACCTCAATGACAGCATAATCCACTTTTTTGTTAGCAAAGAAAAGAAACCCCATAGCCGTTAGCACTTCAAATTGAGATGGCTGCTGACCACCCTTAGCCTTCATTTTTTCTTCGGCCTGAGCTACAGCAGTAGCAAGAGCGGCAAATTCTTCATCGCTAATCTCTTCTCCATTTAAAGTAATACGCTCATTGTATTTCACAAAATGAGGAGAGGTAAAGGTTCCCACTCTAAGCTTGGCAGACAAAAGTATGCTACTTAAAAAGGCTGTCACGCTGCCCTTCCCGTTTGTTCCGGTAACATGAATAGTTTTTATTTTATTTTGAGGATTATCTAGCTCCCCAAGTAGGCCTTGAATTCTTTCCATGCCTAAAATAATACCAAATTTTCCCAACTGGGATAAGTAGGCAAGTGCCTCCTTGTAATTCATAGGGCCTCCCTTCTGCTTAAGCTAAAGCTTAGCCAAATACGTCATTCTCTCTTCAATAGCCGTTAGTTTAGCCTTGCATTCCTGGCTCTTAGCCTTTTCCTTAGCAACCACATCCTCCGGTGCCTTAGCTAAGAAGCCCTGATTGCTCAGCTTACCATCTATCCGCTGGATTTCCTTTGCTAAACTCAGTCTCTCCTTTTCTAAGCGAGCATTTTCCTTTTCCACATCAATAAGTCCCTTTAACGGCAAATACACCTCAATGCCATTAACCACCGTGGTCATAGCATTTTCCGGCTTCGTCTCACTTAAGTCCTTAATGGTAAGCTCATCCACAGTACCTAAAAGCTGAATATAATGAGCATTAGCTTCCAAAATTGGCTTTTGTTTAGCATCTGCCAGTAAAATAGCAGGAGCCTTTTTACCGGGAGCAGCATTAACCTCTGCTCTCATGTTACGAATAGCTTTAATGGTATCCATGATGGCATTCATAGCCTCTTCAGCTTCAGGTTGAATTAACCCAGCGTCTACTACCGGCCAAGGAGCAAGCATAATGGTCTCACCTTCATGGGGAAGATGCTGCCAAATTTCTTCTGTAATGAAAGGCATATAAGGATGCAATAGCTTCATGGCATCACCCAAAACCTTACACAAAACATATTGAGCTGTCGCTCTTTCTGCCTGTGCTTCTTTAGCATACAAGCGGGGTTTACTAAGCTCAATATACCAGTCGCAAATTTCTCCCCAAATAAAATCGTAAATCACTCGTCCGGCTTCCCCTAATTCAAAACGTCCCAAAAGGTCAGTTACCTGAGAAGTTGTAGCTTGTAAGCGGGATAAAATCCACTGATCTGCCAAAGTATAAGGAGCTCTTGGCCTTGTGGCATCAAAGCCATCTAAATTCATTAACGCAAAACGAGAAGCATTCCAAATCTTGTTAGCAAAGTTTCTAGTAGCCTCTACTCTGTTCCAATAAAAGCGCATATCATTGCCTGGGGTATTACCGGTAATAAGCATAAAGCGCAGAGTATCAGCGCCATATTGATTAATAACCTCCAAAGGATCGATACCATTACCCAGACTCTTACTCATTTTTCTTCCCTGCTCATCACGAACCAAGCCATGAATAAAGACCTTGTCAAAAGGAATTTCATCCATAAACTCCATACCCATAATAAGCATTCTGGCTACCCAGAAAAAGATAATATCGTAACCCGTCACTAATACACTGGTGGGATAATGCTGAGCTAAAAGCTCTGTTTTATCCGGCCAGCCCATGGTGGAAAATGGCCACAAAGCACTGGAGAACCAAGTATCTAAGGCATCCTCATCCTGATGCACAGGGCCGCCACATTTAGGACATACAGTCAAATCCTCTCTGGAAGCATGCATTTCTCCACAGTTGTCACAATACCACACAGGAATTCTGTGTCCCCACCAAATCTGACGGGAAATACACCAATCATGCATATTCTCCATCCAGTTGGTGTAGGTTTTGGTAAAGCGAGGAGGTACGAATTGAGTTCTGCCATCTTCTACACAATCTACCGCCGCCTTAACCAAGGGTTCCATTTTTACAAACCATTGAGTGGAAACTAAGGGCTCTACCACATTACCACAACGTTGGCAATGTCCTACAGCATGAGGACATTCCTCAATCTTTACTAAAAGTCCTGCGGCATCTAAATCAGCCACAATATTTTTCCGGCATTCATAACGGTCCTGTCCCTCGTACTTACCGGCCTCAGCTGTCATATGGCCATCCATACCGATAACCACAATGTTTTCCAGCTTGTGTCTGATACCCATTTCATAATCGTTAGGGTCGTGAGAAGGAGTAATTTTAACCGCACCGGTACCAAATTCCAAATCCACATAGTCATCAGCAATAATTGGTATTTCTCTATCAGTAGTAGGTAGAGCAATTTTCTCTCCCACTAAATGACCATAGCGCGAATCCTTGGGATTTACAGCTACTGCTGTATCACCGGGAATAGTTTCCGGACGAGTAGTAGCAATGGTAAGAAATTCATCTTTTTTGCCAACGATAGGATATTTAATATACCAAAGATGTCCCACATCGTCCTTGTGCTCCACCTCCACATCACTAAGAGCTGTATTACAATTTACGCACCAATTAATAATGCGAGTGCCCTTATAAATCAGCCCCTTTTCATACAAAGAAACAAAAACCTCACGTACTGCCTTACTACAGCCTTCGTCCATGGTAAAGCGTTTTCTATCCCAATCACAGGAAACACCTAAGCATTTCAGCTGATTAATAATTCTGTCGCCGTATTGCTCCTTCCAAGCCCATCCTCTTTTTAAAAATTCCTCTCTTCCTAAATCATAGCGAGTTAGTCCCTGAGTTTTTTTAAGCTCCTCCTCCACCTTGATTTGAGTAGCTAAACCGGCATGGTCATAGCCCGGCATCCACAAGGTATCGTCTCCCATCATTCTATGCCAACGAATTAAAATATCCTGCAAAGTATTATCTAGGGCATGTCCCATATGTAATTGCCCTGTAATATTGGGTGGCGGGATCACAATAGTAAAGGGCTTTTTGCTCTTGTCCACAGGCGCATGAAAGCAGTGGTGCTCTTCCCAGTACTCATACCATTTTTTCTCCACCTCTGCAGGATTATAAATTTTAGAAATATTATTTTCTTCGTTCATCTTCTTTTCCTCCCATTTTGCAAACAAAAAATCGCCCTATTCACATAGGACGATTAAACGCGG
>CAZTGQ010000027.1:0-11185 GCA_964613345.1 uncultured Acidaminococcales bacterium
AAGGGATAAGCTGCTTCATCTCACAGAAATTCTTCATAAGAGAGTCATTGGCCAGCAGGAAGCTGTGCAAGCTGTCAGTGAGGCTGTTATTCGCGCAAGAGCAGGTATCAAGGATCCTAACAGACCCATTGGTTCCTTTATTTTCCTAGGTCCTACTGGTGTGGGTAAAACTGAGCTGGCAAAGGCTTTAGCAGAAGTGCTCTTTAACGACGAAAGAAACATTGTGCGGATAGACATGAGTGAATACATGGAAAAGCATACTGTTTCCAGACTAATTGGTGCGCCTCCAGGATATGTAGGCTATGAAGAAGGTGGTCAACTGACTGAGGCAGTACGTCGTCATCCCTATTCAGTGGTGCTTTTTGATGAGATAGAAAAGGCCCATAGTGATGTATTTAATGTCCTCCTGCAGGTTTTAGATGATGGTCGCTTAACTGACGGACAGGGCAGAAATGTGGACTTTAAAAATACCTTGATTATTATGACCAGTAATTTGGGCTCCCAGGAGATTATGGCTAACAAGGGCGAAATGTCTAGGGAAGCTGTACAGGCCATGCTGATGAAATTCTTCCGTCCCGAATTTTTAAATAGAGTTGATGATATTGTAGTCTTTAAGGCTCTGGCTAAGGAGCAAATTAAAGATATCGTTAAGCTTATTCTCGGTGAATTAGGAACTAGACTTCATGAGCAAATGGAGCTAAATCTCAGCTATACCGATGAAGCAGTAGAGTACTTGGCGCAAACTGGCTTTGATCCTGCTTTTGGGGCAAGACCTTTGAAACGCTTAATCGTGCATACTGTAGAGACTGTGGTTAGCCAAAAGCTGGTGGCAGGTGAAATTAAGTCCGGTGATAGTATTAAGATAATTTATGACAGGGATAAAATTGACGTAGTAGTAGAAAAATAAAAATTGTCTAGGAGCAGAACCCATGCGGTTCTGCTCCTTTTTTAAAATAAGCATACAAGTGAAACAGAAAAGACATGTGAGAAAAAATGTTTAGGCATAATTGTTTAAATTAAAAAATCGTTGTATAATCAAATTGTAAGGTGCTTAGTGTTAGAGTGCCTCAGAAGTAGATCATAAGATACAGGAGGAGAAATCATGAGCAAGCTAAAAGACAATTTAATTGTCAGACTGGTAGTAGGTGTTGCTTTGGGCATTGGTATAGGACTTAATGTGGATGCCAAGATTATTGGTGTTATTGATACCATTAAGTTTATACTGGGACAAATTATCTTTTTTACCGTGCCCCTAATTATTTTTGGCTTTATTGCACCGGCTATTACCCAAATGAAATCTAATGCCAGCAAAATGCTGGGAACCATGGTGGGGTTGGCTTATACCTCATCTGTCTGTGCAGCCTTAATGTCCATGGCCGCAGGATACGCTATTATTCCTAATTTAAACATTATCACCAATCCGGAGGGACTGAAAAAGCTACCGGAATTAATCTTCAAGGTGGAAATTCCACCACCATTTTCTGTTATGACAGCACTGGTTCTAGCTATTATGATTGGTCTGGCAGTAGTGTGGACAAAGTCCGAGAAATGTGCTGCTCTTTTAGAGGAAGTACAGGAAATTATGCTTTCTATTGTTAATAAAATTATTATTCCTATTTTGCCGATTTTCGTAGCTACAACCTTTGCCGGTCTAGCCTATGAAGGAAGCATTACGAAGCAATTACCTGTTTTCTTAGAGGTTATTGTCATTGTCATGGTGGGTCACTTTATTTGGCTAGCCGTGCTGTATTCTTTGGCAGGAGTTATTTCTGGACGTAATCCTTGGGAAGTTCTCAAGCATTACGGACCGGCATATTTAACTGCAGTAGGTACTATGTCCTCTGCTGCTACCTTGCCCATTGCTTTAAGCTGTGCACGTAAATCTAAGGTTTTAGATCCTGAAATTACTGACTTTGCTGTGCCACTAGGAGCCACCGTACATTTATGTGGTTCCGTTTTGACCGAGGTATTCTTCTGTATGACCATTTCTAAAATTCTCTATGGACAGATTCCTCCGCTGGGCACTATGCTGCTATTTATTTTCTTATTAGGTATTTTTGCTGTAGGTGCTCCCGGCGTGCCTGGCGGTACGGTTATGGCTTCCCTAGGTATTATCATTTCCGTTTTAGGCTTCAAGGAAAATGGTACTGCACTCATGCTCACAGTTTTTGCTTTGCAGGATAGCTTCGGTACTGCTTGCAATGTAACCGGTGATGGAGCTTTGGCCTTAATGCTTAACGGTATTTTCAAAAAAGAAGTTCTTGCAGCCAGAGAAGCTAACAAAGCACAGTAAATAAAAAAATCAAATAGTAATTAAAAACTGCACTACCAGGGTTGGTACTTTCTAGCCCCGGTGGTGCAGTTTTTTTAAACATAAAATTTTATGCCATATATCATAACACGTATTGAAATTGCACGTGTTATGATATATGATATGAAAGAGAGGAAAGAAAATGACGTTTAAGGAATTGGAGCGCCTACTGAAGGCTGACGGCTGGTTTCGGGTATCAACAAGAGGGTCGCATTACTACTACGCACATTTATATAAACCAGGAAAATTAACTGTGCCTAGCCATTCCGGCGATCTTCCGAAGGGAACATTGCACGCCATATTACGTCAAGCAAATTTAACGGAGAAAGGATGAAAAAGATGTTAGTTAATTATCCAGCTTGTTTTTATAGGGAAAAAGACGGACAATATTCTGTGATTTTCCCTGACCTAAATCATTTGGCTACGGCAGGAAAGGATTTGGATGAAGCTATGACCATGGCTGTAGATTGTTTAGCGGGATATCTTTATGAGGCACAGCTTTCCGGTAGTAAAATACAGGGCCCCTCTAAACTAAAGGATGTGGATGTAAGCAGTGAATACACAGAATATGAAGAAGCTTTTGTTAATCTAGTTGCTGTGGATGTTGGAGCTTACGCCAGAGAACATTTTAATAAAGCTGTGAAAAAAACATTAACCATTCCTAAATGGCTGAATGATGCAGCTGTCAAAAACAACTTAAATTTTTCTCAAATACTGCAAAACGCTCTTAAGGAGAAGTTAGAGTTTAAATAGCTACTCTTTTTCTTGCTCTGCAATGAGAGTGAAGAGAGCCTGCATAGGTTTGGACAAATGGTGATTTTTGTTATAAACAACCTGTCGCCATATGGACAGACTAAAGTCCTTAACCTTAACTTCCCTCAAGGTTTTGTCTCGCAAATACTCCTTTAGCGTGAAGCGTGGCAAGAAGGTAAGTGCTTGAGAGGAGAGAAGAACCTTCAAAAGAAAGGATGTACTTTCTGATTCCAGAAAGGGTGTAATACTGAGCTTATTTGTTGCCAGCTGCTGATCTAAAAGGTTACGGTAGCTGGCATCTTTTTCTGTAAGAATAAAGGGGAGCTGTGCTAAATCAGCTAGGCTATGCTTATTCTTTTTTACCAGAGCATTATTTGTGGGAGTAGCAAAAATGATTTCCTCGGGGGCTTCTAGCACTTGTACCCAATTGGTGCTGTAGCGCCTCTCATCCATAAAGTAGACTAAATCTATAAGGTTGTTATCCATATCCTTTAATAGATTTGTGGGAGATCCGATGATAACATTAATGTTGACATGGGGGTAGAGCTGATGGAAACGATTTATAATAGAGGGAAAAACACTGTAGCAAAGAGATTCGATGGTGCCAATGGTTAAAGTACCTTTTATTTCTGTAGGGGTATTGATGGTATCCACAGCATCTTTAAAAGCATTGACAATGGTTTGGGCGCTTATATAAAAACGTTCTCCCTGGTCTGTGAGAGATATTTTGTTGTTCATTCTGTTAAAAAGAGAGGCGTGCAAATTGTTTTCCAGCCGTTTTATTTGCAGGGTGACGGCAGACTGAGTGTAGCCTAATTGCTTTGCAGCTTGGGAGAAGCTTTTTAAATCGGCAACGGTAAGGAAGGTAATGATTTCGCGTATTTCCATAGGATGAACCTCCAGAGGCTATAAATTATATTTATATCATAACACAAAAAGTGCCCATTGAGAAAATTTATAACTTAGATAAAAAACGTCAATTTAACTTTCCATTTCTTCTGGCTTATACTAATACATAGAAGGGTTCTACTGATGTGGAAGCCTAAGTAAATTAGAAAACCGGAGGATACTGTTCATGGAGAAAAAAGAAAGAAACGCAGCTTATATCAGTATTTTAAAGGAAGAACTTATTCCTGCCATGGGATGTACAGAACCTATTGCTTTAGCTTATGCGGCGGCCTATGCCAGAGAGGTATTAGGCGTTGAGCCAGATAAGGTAACAGTAGAGGCTAGTGGCAGTATTATAAAAAATGTAAAGTCTGTTATTGTGCCTAATACAGATTTTATGCATGGTATAGATGCAGCTGCAGCAGCAGGCATTGTGGCCGGAGATGCAGCGAAAAAGCTAGAGGTTCTAGCTGCTGTCACACCGGAGCAAACTAAGGCTATTAAGTCTTTTATGGAGAGGGTAGCCATTACCGTAAAGCACATTGAAAAGGGTTGTATGTTTGATATTATTGTTACCCTAGAAAAAGGTGCTTCCTATAGCAAGGTGCGTATTGCTAATCAGCACACTAATATTGTCCTCGTGGAAAAGGATGGACAGAAATTAGTGGATAAGGGAGTAGTAGAAGTTAAGGGCGGTCTTACGGATCGCAGTAGTCTAAATTTAGCAGATATCTGGGATTTCATTACCACGGTGGATGTGGAAGAAATAAAGGGTCTCTTAAAAACCCAGGTAGAATATAATTACGCCATTGCCCAGGAAGGTCTCAGAGGAGATTATGGCGGCAATATTGGCAAGGTTCTTTTGGCAACTTACGGTGACAAGGATGTAGCCGTGCGCGCTAAGGCGATGGCAGCAGCAGGTTCAGATGCCAGAATGAATGGCTGTGAGGAACCGGTAGTAATTAATTCCGGCAGCGGTAATCAAGGCATTACTGTAGCTGTGCCTATCAAGGTTTATGCAGATGAACTAAAGGTCAGTGAAGAAAAGCTTTATAGAGCACTTGCTCTAGGTAATTTGGTTGGTATTCACGAAAAAACAGGTATTGGTGTGCTTTCTGCTTATTGCGGCGCTGTAAGTGCTGGCGCTGGGGCTGGTGCCGGTATTGCTTATTTATGCGGTAGTGATTATGCTGGAGTCTGTGCTACTGTTTCTAATGCCCTAGCTATTTTATCCGGAACTATTTGTGATGGTGCCAGCGCATCCTGTGCTGCCAAGATTGCTGCTTCTGTAGAAGCCGGTATTCTAGGTTATAAAATGCATTTAGCAGATAAGAAGTTTAACGCCGGAGATGGTATAGTAGGCAAGGATGTAGAGGAAACTATTGCCAATGTAGGACGTTTAGCTAAGGAAGGTATGGAAAAAACCAATAACGTAATTATTCAAATTATGATACAATAATATACATATAAAACGCCTATATTTTATGCAAATGAAATATAGGCGTTTTTTGTACATAACACAAAGATAAGGAGCGTTAATTATGGCAAAACCGTTGATTGGAGTCTTGGGAACTAAGGTGGAGAAGCCTTTGATAGGACAAAAGGTAACAATGGATTACGTAAATGAAGCTTATAATAAGTGTATCGTAGCAGCAGGTGGAGTGCCCTTCTTGCTTCCTGTTTTGGCGAATCCTGCTGATGCAGACCAGCTTTTAGCTCAGTGTGATGGTATTTTGTTCCCAGGAGGAGCAGACGTGGATCCTAAGTTTTATGGGGAACAGCCTCATGCTAAAATAGGACCTGTTTTTCAAGAATGGGATAGCTTTTGGTTTTACGCTCTAAAATATGCAGTTAAGCACCACGTACCTGTTTTTGGGGTGTGTCGTGGTTTGCAGCTGATTAATATTGGTTTAGGTGGAAGCTTGTATCAGGATATTGCTGAATATGGTACGGATTATTTAACTCATAGCCAAAAACAGAACAGAGATTATCCTCTCCATGAATTGACTATTAAGCCTGGTACCCTTTTCCGTAAATTGATGGGGGCAGAAAAGGTTTATACTAATACTTTTCATCATCAAGTGGTGAAAAAAGTTGGTAAGGGCCTTGAGGTAACCGCTACTACTACTGATGGGGTAGTGGAAGCCATGGAAAATGCAGATGGTTCTATTTTATTGGTGCAATTTCATCCGGAAGAGCTGCATGATAGCGTGCCGGCCACTAGAAATCTTTTTAAGCATTTGGTAACTCAAGCGGCAAAATATAAAAAGAAGAAATAAAAAATGGGGGAATTATGATGGGCGCAGATGTAAGTAAAAAGGAAGAAGTAAAGCCTATAAGCCTATGGGTAATTATTTTAACAGTTATTGCGGTAGTGTATGCTCTGTCTTTTATTATACCGGCAGGAGAGTATCAAAGAGCTGGACGCATGGCTATACCTGGTACTTATAAGGTTATTAGTAAAATTTATTTGTCTCCTTTTAAGGTCATTTTGGGTATGGGGCAGCAAGCTTATAAGTCCTTTGGCGGCTTATTTATCAGCATCATTGTTATGGGTGGACTTATGGGTATTGTCAATTCCACTAAGGTTATTGACCGGTCCTTGCGAATTTTGATTAATAAACTTAAAGATAAAGCTTTTATGATAATTCCTTTTTTCATTTTTGCTATGGGTTTATTTGGTTGCTTTGGCACTATGATTTCTTCTGCAGTGCTCTTTATACCCTTAGGATTATCTATTGCTAAACAGCTTCATGCAGATAGAACCTTTGGTGTAGCTTTAATTATCATGGGATCTTTTACGGGCTTTATGACCAGTCCTATTAATATGCTTACGGTAATTATGGGACAGGAAATTGCAGGCGTCACACCTTACTCCGGTGCAGGTCTGCGTACTATTGTGACTGTGATTGACCTAGCAGTGGTTTCTGCTTTCTTGATTTATTGGGCTAAAAAGGCTGCGAAAAGTAATGCTTACGAAGAATCTTTCGGTAACGATCCCGTGGAGACGGAAGTAAATGTGGAGGAAAACCTGCATTTATCAGGGCGAGATGTGGCAGTGTTGGTACTATTCTTATGTAGCTTAATGTTCTTTGCTATTGGCTCTCCTATGTTTAAATTTGGCGTACTGCACTTAGCATCTATTATGCTACCTGTTGCTTTACTTTGCGGCGTTATTTCTGGTTATGACCTAGATACTACTATGAAGTATTTTGCTAAAGGTGCTGCTGGATTACTTCCAGTCATTATCTTTATGCTTTTTGTTTCAATTATGTCTGTTATTTTAAATCAGTCCAAAATTTTGGATACAATAGTATATTATGCAGCCATGCCTTTGAGTTCAATGAGTAAAAGCTTTGCAGCCATTGGTATGTTCGTTGCCAATGCTTTTATCAATATCTTTATTACTTCCGGTTCAGGACAAACAGCAGTAGTAATGCCGATTATGGCACCTTTGGCTGATGTGCTGGGAATTAGTCGTCAAATGGCAATTTTTACTTTGCAATGCGGAGATGGTTTTACTAATTTAATGACACCTACCAGCGCTAATTTATTGCCATGTCTTCTGGTTGGTGGTGTTACCTTAAAGCAGTGGTATAAATTCATTTTTAGATGCTACGGCTTAATTTTCATTGTATTGTGTGCAGCTATTATGGTGGGGACTGCCATCGGTTATTAAAAGGAGAAATAAGCATATGCTAAGAGATGAAATTATTAGGCTGTCCAATGAATTAGAGCAGCATACTTTAGAAATAAGACATGCTATTCATAGTAAACCGGAGCTTTCCTATAAGGAGTTTGCTACTAGTGCTTTAGTATGCCAAGAATTGACGGCTATGGGGATACCTTATGTGGAAAGTTCTGTGAAGCCCGGTATTATAGCCACTATAGATAGTGGTAAGCCAGGAAAGTTTATACTTTTGCGTGCGGACATGGATGCCCTGCCTATTTCTGAAGGAACTGATCTGGAATTTGCTTCTAAGGTTCCTAATGTTATGCATGCTTGTGGACACGATGTACATACCGCTAATCTTTTAACGGTGGGAAATATTCTTAATCAGACTAAGTCTGCATGGACAGGAAAGGTTAAGCTGGTATTTCAGCCGGCGGAGGAAAATGGCGGCGGTGGACGAGAGATGATTAAGGCAGGAATGATGGATGAAGTGCCGGACGCGTGCTTTGCTATGCATGTGA
Source organism: uncultured Acidaminococcales bacterium (assembly GCA_964613345.1). Taxonomy (GTDB): domain Bacteria; phylum Bacillota; class Negativicutes; order Acidaminococcales; family Acidaminococcaceae; genus CAZTGQ01. Next base: position 8,147 of record CAZTGQ010000027.1, read on the forward strand.
AGGTGCTGGAACCGGGTATGTGTCTTATTGGCTCGGGCCCATTAAGTGCCTATACAGATTCCTATAGGATTACTATTTACGGTAAGGCTTCTCACTCATCCACTCCTGAGAAGGGAGTAGATGCTATTAGTATTGCGGCAGCGGTGATAAACGGATATAATATGATGCTAGCCAAAAATATCAGTCCCATGGCTCATTCCACTCTTAACTATGGAACTATCAATGGTGGTTCTGCTGCTAACATCTTAGCAGACAAGGTTGAACTTACTTTGATGTTAAGAAATGCTACAAAAGAAGCTAGAGATACTATGATGGCAGGTATAGAGCGTATTACTAAGGGGACGGCAGAAACAATGGGAGGTTCTTGTGAAATAGCCTTTCGTAAAGGATATGACTCAGTCTATAATGATGAGAAGCTTGCGGCATTTTCGGCTGATGTTATAGAGGAAAACAAAGAGCTTATTTTTGCTGATATCATGCCAGACGGTAAGCCTCCGGTAAATTATTTACGTACAGGTGACCAAGCACTTTTAGGTGGAGAGGATTTTGGCTTTTATTCACAAAAAGCTCCGTCTTGTATGCTGTGGCTTGGCACAGGAGTGTATGGCGTTGCTCATAGTACAACCTTTCAGGTAGATGACAGGGCTATTAAATTTTGCACCAGAGTTATGAGTCTTGTAGCTGCAGAATATTTGCTCGAAGAAAAATAGTGTAGGGAGTAAGGTGGGGTTTTATGTCAGCGTATGTGATGCTTATCGCAATATTGGTTATAGGCTATGTAAGTAAAAATATGACGGTGGCCTATGCCTCCGGTATTCTTATTATCCTCAAGGCAGCACTGCCGGCACGTGCTTTGGAATACGTTAATGCTCACGGTGTTAACTGGGGCATTATTGTTCTGACTGTGGGAATGTTTGCACCAATTGCTTTAGGCAATATAGAACCCAGGCAATTGGTGGAGAGCTTTAAAACTCCAGCAGGTATTTTAGGAATTTTTGTAGGCTTAGCAGTTGCTGTCATTGGCGCTTGGGGAGTAGATTCTTTGCACAATGACCCTACGTTGGTAGTTTCTTTGATGGTGGGAACTATCATTGGTGTAGCCTTTTTTAAAGGCTTACCCATGGGACCGGTTATTGCTAGCGGCATGGTTTATGGTATTTTAAGATTGGCTCATTTTATCTTTGGTATTTGAGTGGAGTAATGCTGTAATATGTTATATTTTTATTATTTTTAGCGTCAGCCTAATTATGGCTGACGCTATTTTTAGATAATGTGTTAGAACCTTGCTTTTTTATTAGAACTAAGGAGCATTTTTATTGATTAAAAGAACCTAGTGGCCTAGAACAACAAAACCTATTTCTTTCAATTTTATCATGATATAATATTAAGAAGTAATATGGGAGGTGTATTATGCCAGAGTTATGTAGATTCTATAACATTGTGATCAAAATGTTCTTTTCTGATTACGGACAGCACCATAAACCTCATTTTCACGTGTATTACACAGAGTATGAAGCTGTTTTCAATTTAGAGGGAGAGCTTATCGCTGGTAGTTTGCCAATAAAACAAATGCGTCTAGTACAAGCCTGGGCGGTCATTCATGAAGAGGAACTATATAAGAATTGGGATAGAGCTGTTAACAATGAAGCTATAGAGAAAATTATGCCGTTAACTTAGTTAGGAGGTAGGCTATGTTTATTAAAGATGGGGTTGCTTATGCAGAAGAAATGAAACCAATTTTACATGTTTTAGATGTGAGAGTGCTTGATAATTATAGACTTTGGATAAAATTTTCTACTGGTGAGATTAAGATATTTGACTTTACTTCTTTAGTCAATACACCTGCCTTTAGAGTGTTAAAAGATGAGAAAATATTTAAAGCAGTATATATCGAATATGGGACACTAGCCTGGCAGGAGGGAGCGATAGATATTGCTCCGGAAAAGCTTTATGCTGAGGGAGTATCTGTTTAAGCAAAATAATTAAGGCGAAAGGAACTTTTATGCGCATTTTACATATTCTCACTCAGAAGCCTTTTGCTACCGGAAGTGGTACATATTTTACGGAAAGCATAAAAGCTTTGCACAAGCTTGGACATAAGCAAGCGGCGGTGGTAGGTGTAGAGGCGGAGGAAAACTTCAATTGTTTGCCGGACGTAGCTTATTATTCGGTGCGCTTTAGCAGTGAGAAATTGCCTTTTCATGTGGTGGGGATGTCCAATTCTATGCCTTATCCCAGCACTCGCTACAATCAACTAACACCTTTGATGGCTTCACAAATGGAAAAAGCGTTTATAGAAAAAATAGAAAGCGTACTAACGGACTTTGCACATGATTTAATAGTCTGTCATCATCTATATCTTCTGACTGCTCTTGTGCGAGAACATTTTCCTCAATATAAAATTGTGGGTATCAGTCATGGATCTGATTTAAGGCAGCTGCAGACAACGGAACTACAAAAAGAACGGATTGTCAGCAATATTCGTAAGCTGGATGTTATTTTTGCCCTTCATAGGCAGCAGCAACTTTTAATCAGCGAGCTTTTTGCGCTTCCTTTGGAACGCATTAAAATTTTAGGGACAGGCTATAGTGCAGCGGTTTTTTATAATAAGAATTATGTGAAGAAAACTGAACCGCAGAAAATAATTTTTGCCGGTAAAATTTCTTATAAAAAGGGACTGGCTTCTTTACTCAGAGCCTTGCAAGAGATGAAGCATGACAGAAAATTCGAGCTGTACTTAGCTGGCAGCTATAGCTCTGAGCAGGAGTATAAGGGCATTGTGGAGCTAGCACGCTCCATGGATTATCCTGTTACTTTTTGCGGGGCTCTTACTCAAGGTGAGCTAGCAGAAGCTTTTAATCGATGTCAGCTTATGGTACTTCCTTCTTTTTATGAGGGCTTGCCACTAGTGATTATGGAGGCGTTAGCCTGTGGCTTAAAGGTAGTAACCACAGATTTGCCGGGAGTGCAGGATTGGCTGAAGATGAATATTCCCAACAAAAAAATGCAAACTAAAAATCAAAAAAAAGGGAAGTCAGA
>CAZTGQ010000027.1:11195-11984 GCA_964613345.1 uncultured Acidaminococcales bacterium
CCAACAATAAAATTATTTTCGTTAAACCACCTAGAGTAGTTCAGGTGGATGAACCGTTGGTAGAGGATCTTCCTGCTTTTGAAAAAGCGTTGGGGGAAGCAATTTCTAGGGTACTGGTAGATGATATTACCTATCAGGAGAATCTTAGTCAGGTGACTTGGGACAGCGTGGCCAAGCGCCTTTTGCAGCAATGAGTAAAAAGTAAGGTAACATGCTTTGGAATAGAAGCAAAAGAGCTAGCGTCTTTGACGTTAGCTCTTTATTTACATAAACTGCCCTGTTCTAGATTATCTCGGAGGAAGGCGGCGTGTATGGTATTTAAAACCCTTTTCTTGTTGCCGCTCCACAGGGGAGCAAGAAGCTTTTTCTTGTCTCCGTCTCCGGTGAGCCTATGAATTACCATTTCCCGGGGTATATGCCTTAAACAATCTTCTAAAATAGTAATATATTCATCTAACTCTAAAGTAGGTACCAGGCCCAGCTGCCATTGATGTGCTAGCTCCGTGCCCTTTAGTACGTGGAGCAGATGGAGCTTTATGCCATCAGCTCCTAAGGCACCAATATAGCTGGAGGTGGCGACCATCATATCCTTATCTTCGCCGGGTAGGCCTAAAATTTGGTGGACAATTACTGTTATGCCCAATGCTTTGAGCTTTTGCATAGCTTCTTCAAAGACAGCCAGTTCATAGCCTCGGTTGATAAGTCGGGCAGTACTGGCGTGGATGGTTTGGAGGCCGAGCTCTACCCATACAGGCTTTTGTTCATTTAGCTTTTTTAACATGGTTAGGA
>CAZTGQ010000028.1:0-11617 GCA_964613345.1 uncultured Acidaminococcales bacterium
AAGTCAAGGGTAATTATAATGTAATGTTGGTGCAGGATGGTTCAGGGAATACAACCTGGACTGGTAAAAGTCTAGATACCGGTGGTTTATGGGAAATAACTCCTACGATAGAAAAGAAGACAGATGGCAATTGGTATCTAACGATGGCTAGTGCTAAGTCCAATTCATCAACAGATGCCGTTCTTGGCACGCTAGAAAGTGGTTATGGACTATGGAGAAGTAGTCTGACAGATGATACCCTCCGTAAACGCTTAGGTGATTTGCGCTATAATGACACAGAGCAAGGCTTATGGACAAGAATGAAAGCCGGTAAATTATCTGCCTCCAATTATGATAGTTCCTATCAAACTCACCAAATTGGTATGGATATAAAGAAGCTGGATACTGCTTATGGCTTTGCTGTGGACTACAGTCGTGGAACTAGCACGGTTACAGAAGGAATTGGAGAGGCAAGCAATACAGGACTTAGTATTTATGCTTCCAGTTATCACAAGAATGGTGCCTACAGCGATGTAGTTTTAAGAGTTGGCAAGGTGAAGGCAGATATGAAGAGTTATGGACAAGTTGAAGATCGCTTTGATTATTCTGCTTGGGGCTATAGTGCCAGTTATGGAGTGGGTAAGACCTTTACTGCGAGTAGTGGCTTCTTTGTAGAGCCTGAGGCACAGCTCATCTATGGACACTTAAATGGTGGAGACTATCTCACTGATAAGGGAACTACCATAAATAAAGATGGTATTAATAGTTTCTTAGGAAGAGTGGGTTTTGTAGCAGGTCGTAAGTTCAAGGATAGTGATTACTACCTGAAAGCTAATATGTATAGGGAGTTTGCCGGTCAGGGCAGTATGAATTTGGCCTATGACACTGAGAAAATGACCTATGATGGAATACATAAGGACACTTGGTTTGAATTAGGATTGGGTGGCAATGTGAAGCTTGCTAAAGATACTCTTGTGTATGGCGACGTAGTGAAGACTTTTGGTGCGGATATAAGTAAGAAGTGGCAAGTTAATGTCGGCGTACGTTGGGAGTTCTAGAATAAATATTTAAACTGAAATAAGTACAGGCTGAAAGTTGAGTCCTGTACTTATTTTTTTACATATAATTCTAAGTTATGGAAGTATGACTTTTGGATATTAGCATTTCACTTCTCCTTTTGTTATATTAGCAAAGCAGAGATGCGAAGAAAGATAAAAGGAGACGGGTAAATGACTAGAAAGAAAAATCAAGGAAAGAAAATAATGGTTGGCATGCTTATGGGCATGAATTGTGTTAATGGCTTTTTAACTACTAATCAATTAACGGTGATGAATAATCAGGCTACCAGCCCCATGGCAGGCAATGCTTCTCGTGTGGTAAAGGGTGAGTCAGATAGCTATACAGCCGCTTGTTATCAGGCCCTAAATGTGGTGGACAAGGCTATTTTTGGTACAGCAGAAGCTGCTGATGTGATTGTTGCTTCTGGGCAAATTGTTTCCGGAGAAGGCTATGCTTACTCCAATGTTCATCAAACAGTACAAAAGGGTGGTCAGTCCGTATCCTGTACCTTTACTTCAGCTGCCACTCAGAGACTATATGGAGAATCCAAGGATGACCGTATTGGTATTAAATCTATGCAAACAATATATGATGGGGGCGTAGCTTATAATACTTCCCTAAGTGGAGGGTATCAAACAGGTGGTTCCTATGCTTTTACAGGCATTCAGGACATTAGTAAGGGCGGTAGTGCTGTAGGTACTAAGATAGATAGATATGGTCTGCAGAAGGTAAGTGCCGGTGGTGTGGCCAAGGACGCTGTATTTACTGCTTCTGAAAGAGGAGCACAGATAATTTTCGCAGGCGCCTTGGCAGAAAATACCACTTTTAATTCTCATGCTACTCAAACAGTATATGGGGAAGCTAGAGGGAATATCATGAATGGTGGCATCCAAAACATCGATGGTGGCGGATTGGCTGCGGATAATCAAATTAATGCAGGCGCTCAGCAAAATGTTATGGCTGGTGGTTCCTCAGAAAATAATATTGTTAATGCAGGTGGCGTTCAAAATATCAATTCAGGCGGCGTGGCCTATAACAATGAAATAAATAGTGGTGGCTTGCAGAATATTAATTCCGGCGGTCAAGCTATTAATAATACTATTAAAGAAGGCGGCTCTCAGCATGTCTTTAATGGTGGTACAGCAGAGAATAATACAGTAGAAAAAGGCGCTTTGCAAACTGTAGATGCCGGTGGCGTTATCGTTGGCGGTAAGGTAGCAGCTGGCGGTAGTGTGGCCGTAGGCGACGGCGGTAATGCACTGGGGACTAATCTAGAGGATGGTGCTACGCAAACTGTAGGTACAAATGGTAAGGCTACAGCAACTAATATAGCTGCTGGCAGTGTTCAGGATATTGAAGCAGGTGGTGTATCTGAAGCTACTAACATTGCAGCCGGTGGTGAAGAAAAGGTTGCTGGTGCTTCTAACGAAGCTAATATCCATGCAGATGGCAAGCAAACGGTAGTAGCAGGCGGCGTAGCTACAGGTGCTAATATAGCAGGCGGTACTCAAACAATTGAAAACGGTGGTAATTCTGTAGATGGGATTATTACCAAAGGCTCCCAAGTAGTTGAGGCAGGCGGCGAGGCTAGTGGCACTACGGTAACCGGTGGTCAGCAGGATGTTAAGGCAGGCGGCGTAGCTATTGGCACGGATATTGAAAAAGGTGGTAGTACGGTAGTTGTTGCTGGTGGTGAGGCTCGTGACACTATGGTTAAGGGTGGTAATTTAACCTTTGAAGCAGGTGCGAGTATTACCGGCAATACCATTTTAAGTGGTGGAACTATCACTTTGGGTGCTACTACTAGTCCTACTCCTATTATTACTCCTCGTCTAAGAATGGCTAGTCCTCTAGTAGCTGTGGGTACGGTTATAAATCAAGCCGCAACTCCTGCAACATATAACATTGATAGCTTAGAGGTTATTGACGGTGGTATTATCAACGTAGGTACCGGAACTAATCCGGAAAACTATTCTGCACCTGGACGTACTCTTAATATCGGGACCTTAAATGGTTCTGCAGAATTTGTTATTAATGCAGATTTAGCTAATAGCAAAGCAGATTTTATTAATGTTACCAATGCTATTGATAGCAATAATAATGTTTTACAAGTCAATTTCACTCCTCAGGAAAATTTAGGTCAGGATCTTGATGCCAATATTAAGGTGTTTAAGGCTCCTACCACTTTAGGCTTAACAGGTAAAGAGGGAGAGGTTGGTGCTTATCATTACACTCCTGATTTGGAATATGTAAATGGTTATTGGGTCTTAAAGGGACTGTCCATAGCTCGTTCTAGTGAGGCTGGTGAAAAGCTGGCCACCTTAGGAGGACTTACTTTAGGAAGCTGGCGTGAAGGTGATTTGAATATTGAAAATCGTTTGAATAATATTCGTCATAGTGATCACGCTTATGGCTTATGGGCTAACGTAGCTAGGAATGATATCAACTTGAATGGCGTTTCTCAAGAGGGTACAACTTATACCGTTGGTTATGATCATAAGGGCAATGCAAATTGGTCCTACGGCGTGGCTCTTAGCTACGGCAAGGGTGATAATGGCTTTACTAATGGGAATGGCTCCTTCAAGGACCATGTCCTCAGTGGGTATGCCGCATGGCACGGTCAGGGCGGACATTTTGCCGATATTATTTTCCGCGGCGGCCGTTTGCAGCATAACTTTGATTTGGGTAATAGCTATAACACCTATAGAGCAGTTGACGATATTACTCAAAATGCTATGTCTCTTTCTGCTAAGTATGGCTATAGTCATCAGTTTAAGAACGGTGCTTTTATTGAGCCTTATGCTAAAGTGGGCTATGGACATGTAGTAGGTGCTAGCTTTACCACCAGTGATGGCATCAGTGTTACTCAGGATAATAGTCATAGTATTTATGGCAGACTGGGATTAACTTTGGGTAAACAGTTTACTAAGGCAGGTACTCTTTATGCAGATGTGGCTGTGAGTCATGAATTTGCCGGTAATGTAGATACTGCTTTAGCCTCCAATCATTTAAATCCTCTAACAGTTAGATCCGAAGTTAAGGGTACTTGGATGGATATCAACGTAGGCTACCAGCATAAAATGAATAAGAATATGAGCTGGTACTGTAATGTTGGACGTTTAGGTATGGGCGGAGATTTAGCTGCTCATTGGAACTATACAGCAGGTTTAACCTACAGGTTTTAGTCATTTCCTTGTAGGTTTCCTATAAAAAAAGCGAGGCGCTTAGTGCCTCGCTTTTTTATCGTTGATAGAAAATATATAAGGCATAGAAAAGATGTGTATAAATAGCATTAGCGGTGTGATTTCTTGTGTAAATGATAAGAACGTTGTTAGTATATATTTACTTTTTAAAAATGTAACTAAAATTAAATATCATTATATAATTTAAAAAAATCATAATGTGGTTAAATAGAAATGAAAAAACATTGACTGTTTTGCAGAAATGTGATAGTGTGCTATTAATGGGTAACGGTCATTATGCTACTTTCCCTTTCCCCATAATTATTGAAGTAGAGCCATTACCTTTTTAGGTAATGGCTTTGTTGTATTTTGGCTTAAACAGCCTAGGAGGTGGGAAAATGAAAGAATGTTTTTACAATATTATAAAACAACAATGCCGCAGTATTTTTATCTGCGGCATTATTTATATTTTTATGGCTGCCTTGGATTTGTCTGCTCCTTTTTTAAGCAAAGCAGTATTTGATGGACTTGTTGATAAAATGACCTATAGTTATATTTTGCAATGTGTCCTGATGTTAATCTGTCTTATTGTCTTTAGAATTGGCTTTAATTATTTTTTTGAATGGCTGCTTCCGATAATGAAGTGCAAAGCAGGGTTTTCTTTGAAGATGGAAATATTGCAGAGACTTCGGAAGATTTCAATTTTGGCTTATCAGCAATATGATCCGTTATATTTAAATGCTAGAATAAACAGTGATGTAGAAAAAGTAGTAGATTTTTTCTTGGAAAATTATGTTAAGCTAGTTATTAATGGACTCATGTTATTTGTCTACGTATATATTATAGCAACCGTCAGTAGGTCTGTAGCCCTTGTTGTTTTACTGCTTATTCCCTTTTATTTGCTGTTATATAAGCATTTTAGAGCCCAATTATATGACCTTAGTTATGAATATAAAGAAAGAGATAGTGAGTTGTCCCAGGTGTTTAGTGAACAGCTTTTACAAATGGAAGAAGTCAAAATACAAGGGAATTATTCCCTGCATAATAACTACCTCTGGAAAAAATTTGCCGGTGTTTATCCAAGCTTTAAAAAACATGCACAGAAAAAAAGCTGCTTTAATAGGCTGGGTGCAGTATTATATCATGCCGGACAGGCGGTTTTATTAGCTAGAGGAGGATATGGTGTTTTAAAGGGTGAAATTACGGTGGGGACTTTAATTATGCTGTCCCAGTATTTAGCGCTGATTATTGATATGATAGCCTACTTTCTTTCTGTCAGTGCGAGCTATCAGGAGGTTAAGGTGTCCTTGGTAAGACTAAAGGAAATTTTTGTTTTAGCACCTGAACCTGTAGGAACTAAAAAACTGGAGAGTATTGAACAATTAGCTTGTAAGCTAAGCTTTTCTTATATCAAGGATATAGCGGTGCTCAAGGATGTTTGCTTGGAGGGAATTAAAGGAAAGGCTTATGGTGTGACAGGAAATAATGGCTGTGGGAAAAGCACTTTTTTAAAAGTCCTGTCAGGTATTTTACCCTTGGAAGGGAAAAATTTTCTGAGCTATAATGGCAATAGCGCTTCGCAATTAAATTTTGAATATTTAAGATGTAAGAGAATTGGTTATGTCACGCAAAAATTTTTTATGAGTAACAAAATGGTAAAAGAATTGTTTGAGGAAATAGATGAGAAGATTACGCTGAATAAATTATCCAGTTACTTGTCTTGGCTTACTTTAGAGCAGCTGGAATTGGTTAAAATAAGTATTGAGCCTTTTTGGCAGCAGAATATTAATACCCTTTCCGGTGGACAAAAACAAATGATAGCTATAGTGCGAGTACTATGTAAAAAACCAGATCTTTTGCTTTTGGATGAACCCTGCGCCAGTTTGGATGCGGTGCATAAGCAGTGGCTAGCATCTGTTATTCAGACAGTTAAAGAGCATGCAATAGTAATTATGATTACACATAATAAAGAAATGCACAGCGTGTGTGACCAATTAATTTGTGTATAAATTATTCCGGTGGTATAGGCGAGCAAGAGCATGGATAAATCCTGCCTTGGGAAAATGTCATTGACTTAGATGAAATTAATATGCTACAATTTAACTAACGAAGAGGTGTGGTTCTGCCCCTTTCCCCGAGTAAATTAGTAACACCGCTACTTCTTGTGGCGGTGTTTTTTGTTGTAGAAGCTCACCTCTAAAAAGATAGGAGTGAGGAGATGAAAATGCTAAGAAAGGCTTTGCTGTTACTAATTTGTCTATTAATTATGGGGTGCAACGGAGAAAAGAAGATTGCAGAAAAGGATAATTTGAGAGTTTATGTGGGCACGGATACGGAGAGCATGGATCCGGGAAAGATGAGTAGCACCCACGGAGCCATGTATGCTCATACTATTTTTGAGGGCTTAACCAAAATGGGTGCTGATGGGCTGCCTAAGCTTGCGGCAGCGGATAAATGTGATGTATCTAAGGATGGACTAACTTATACCTTTCACCTGAGGGAAAATAGTTGGCATAACGGAGATACAGTTAGAGCCGGTGATTTTGTTTATGCCTATAGAAGAATCTTAGATCCTAAGTTTGCCTCTGTTTATGCCTATATGCTCTATATGATTAAAGGAGCTCAGGAGTATAATCAAGGTAAGGCTGGTGCTGATGCGTTAGCAGTAAAGGCTCTGGATGAGAAAACTCTGCAAATTACTTTACGTACGCCAACACCTTATTTTTTGTCTGCCTGTAATCACCAGTCGCTGTATCCTGTGAATCCTAAGGTGGTAGAGGCTAATGGTGATTGGGCTACTAAGGCAGAAACGTTGGTTGGTAATGGGGCCTACAAAATTAGTAAGTGGGTGAGAAATAATAAAATGGTGGTAGTTAAGAATGAAAAATATTGGGATGCTAAAAACGTACCCGGTAAAATGATTACCTTTCATTTGTTGGATAAGGCTAATACAGGACATGATATGTTTGACAATAAGGAATTGGATTTTGAAATAGGCGCCGGTAGAGATAGAAGAGAGAGACTGAAAAAAGAAGGGAAGCTTTACGAAGCTAATAGCATCCATGTTTCTTACTATACAGCAAATAATCTTTTGCCACCCTTTGATAATCCCAAGGTGAGGAAAGCTATTTCTTATGCTCTCCACAGACAGAAAACCATTGACGTAATTACTAATTTTGCCCCGTATAAAGCAGCATTTGGTCTAGTTCCCTATGGTATTAAGGATCCGGAAACGGGTAAGGATTTCCGTCAGGTAGGTGGAGAGCTTTTTACAGAGAATTTAGCAGAGGCTAAAAAGCTTTTAGCTCAAGCAGGATATCCCGAGGGGAAAAATTTCCCGCCTATTCAGGTTTTAGTCAGTACTGCTGCAACTAATATTCAAAATGTGGAAATGCTGCAGGAAACCTTAAAAAATAATCTGGGAGTTAAGGTGGAGCTGCATAATCAGGAATGGAAGGTTTTCTTAGCCAGTAAGCGAAGTAGAGATAACAAATATCATATGGTTTTTCAGCACTGGGTAGGAGATTACCTTGACCCTCTGTCTTACCTAGATATGTTCATGACGGATAACCCCAATAATTCGTCCTTTTACTCTAATTCGGAATATGACCGCTTGGTACAGATAGCTCAACTCTCGCCTAAGCAGCAAGAACGATTAGAGGTTATGCACAAGGCGGAAAGCATTTTGATGAAGGAAATGGGTGTTATACCTACATCCTTTGGCTGCATTGTAGCCAGTGTTGACCCGAAAGTAAAAGGCTTTGTTGACGAAGGAAATTCTATTTTTAATTTTGCCTATGCTTATAAAGAGTCGTAAAGAAAATAATAGTTTTAATTGACTGGAGAATTTCTTCTGTGCTACAATGAGCATAGCGAAGAGGTGTGGTTCTGCCCCTTTCCCCATGTTAATTAGTAACACCGCTACTTCTTGTGGCGGTGTTTTTTTGTTGTAGAAGCTCACCTCTAAAAAAGGAGAGGAGTGAAGAAATGAAAATGTTAAGTAAGCTTTGCCTGGTAGTTTTTTGTCTGCTTTTAGTTGGTTGTAGCTCGGAGGGCGGTAGATCCAGCGGAGAGAAGGATACGCTGCGTATCTGGATAGGTGGAGATACGGAGAGCATGGATCCGGGTAAAATGAGCAGCACTCATAGTGCAGCTTATGCTCATCCGCTTTTTGAAGGCTTAACAAGAATTGGCAAGGATGGTATGCCACAGCTAGCTGCAGCGGACAAGTATGAAGTGTCTGAGGACGGTTTAACCTACGTATTTCATTTACGGGATAATTTTTGGCATAACGGGGATCCGGTGAGAGCGCAGGACTTTGTTTATGCTTATAGACGCATTTTGAATCCGAAGTTTGCCTCTGTCTATGCCTACATGCTTTATATGATCAAGGGCGCAGAGGAATATAATTCGGGCCAGGTGGGGGCGGAAAAGCTGAGGGTTAGAGCTTTAGATGATAAAACCCTGGAAATAGTTTTAAAAACCCCTACACCTTATTTCCTTTCTGCTTTAAATCACCATTCTTTTTGTCCAGTCAATCCTAAGGTTGTTCAGGAGCATGGAGATTGGGCCACTAAGGTAGAAACACTTATCGGTAACGGTGGCTTTAAAATAGATAAGTGGGTGAGAAATAATAAAATGGAATTGGTTAAGCATGATAAATACTGGGACCAAGCTAACGTCAAAAGCAAAAAGATCATATTTTATTTTATTGATAATGCGTTAACAGCACAGAATATGTTCGACAATAATGAACTGGATTTCAAGGTGGGTGGAGGTAAGGACAGAAGAGAGCGACTGAAGAAGGAAGGTAAGCTCTATGAGAGTAATAATATTCAAGTATCCTACTTCACTGTCAATAATAAAAAAGGGCCTTTTAGCGATCCTAGATTGAGAAGGGCTATTTCCTATGCCATGGATAGACAAAAAACTATTAATGTTATTACGCAAAATGCGCCTAATAAGGCAGCCTTTGGTTTAGTTCCCTATGGCATCAGGGATCCTCAAACAGGTAAGGACTTTCGGCAGGAGGGAGGAGATTTATTCCACGAGGACATGGCTAAGGCTCAAGCTCTTTTGGCAGAGGCAGGTTACCCAGGAGGTAAGGGACTTCCGCCCATCACTCTTTTGACAGTTTCTTCCCAAGGAGGAGGCATAGCAGAGCAAATGCTCCAGGAGAGATTGAAAAATAATTTAGGAGTGATCTTGGAAATTCACGGTCAGGAATGGAAGGTATTTTTAGCCAGTAAGCGCAGTGGCAAATATGATATGGTTTATCAAAGCTGGGTGGGAGATTATATGGATCCCATGTCCTATTTAGATCTTTTTACTACGGGTAATGCTAACAATAATTCCGGTTATTCTAATCCGGAGTATGACAGACTCATTTTCTTGGCACAAAAATCAGGGGAGCAAAAGGTGAGGATGGCAGCTATGCATCAAGCCGAAAAAATTTTAATGGAGGAGATGGGCGTTATTCCTGATGTTTTTGGCTGCTTTTTTGCTAGCATTGATCCTAAGGTTAAGGGCTATATTAATAATGGTAATTCTATCTTTGACTTTCAGTATACCTACAAGGAAGCCTAGGAGAAGGGAAGTGGAATATTATGCTCCAATTTGTTATAAAACGCCTTTTAACCGGCTTAGCAGTGCTATGGATTATTGTGACGGTGACTTTTTTTCTCCTTCGTCTTTTGCCCGGAGGACCTTTTACCATGGAAAAAAGCTTGCCTCCTATTGTGATTAAAAATATTGAAGCGAAGTACAGACTTAACGATCCCTTGATAATTCAGTATAGGGATTATGTCTTAAGCGTTTTAAAGGGAGATTTAGGACCGTCCTTTAAGTACGAGGACAGAACAGTAAACGATATTATAGAAGAAGGAGCACCGGTTTCCTTTGAGCTGGGGGTTAAAAGTGTCTGCATTTCTGTAGTGTTGGGCATTCCCCTAGGTATTATTGCTGCCCTCAGACACGGAAAATGGCAGGATAGGCTAATCAGCTTTGGCACAGTGATAGGTATTTCTGTGCCAGGGTTTATCATGGCAGGATTTATGGTAGTGGTTTTCTCTATCCACCTTAAGCTTTTGCCTGCAGCCATGTGGGAGGGGTGGAGGTATAAAATATTGCCTCTGATGGCTCTTTCTCTGGGACCCATTGCCGGTATTACCAGATTGACTAGGACAAGTATGCTAGATGTTTTAAGTCAGGACTATGTAAAGCTAGCTTACGCTAAGGGCTTGTCCAAGGTCACTGTTCTGGCTAAGCATGCGCTGCCCAATGCTTTAATCCCCGTAGTAACCATTATGGGGCCACTTTTGGCAGGAATTATTACCGGTAGTTTTGTTATAGAATCTATATTTGTAGTTCCTGGTATTGGCAAAGCCTTTGTGCAGAGTATTAATAATCGTGACTATACCCTGCTCTTAGGTCTGACTATTTTTTACAGCGTCCTGCTCATTGTGTTGAACATTGTTGTAGATTTGATTTATCCCTTTTTAGACCCAAGAATTAAAATTGTGAAGGGAAAGGGGTAGGAATATGAAGAATACTAACTTTGATTATGAGCCTCTTTTGCATAACGAAGAAATTGTTAATGCCATTGCTACTAAGCCGGTAAGCTATTGGCAGGATGCGTGGCGTAGGTTAAAGCAAAACAGGTTCGCTTTAGTTTCCTTGGTGGTGATTCTGCTAATGGTTTTTCTCGCACTGGTAGGTCCACTACTTTCTTCCTATACTTATTCTGAACAAAATTTAGAAGCGGTGGATCAATGGCCCAGCACTGCCCACTGGTTCGGCACGGATGGTATGGGACGAGATTTATTTGTACGTGTCCTTAATGGTACGAGATTGTCTCTGACCATTGGTCTAGTGGCCACCTTTATTAATATTTTTATAGGTGTGCTTTACGGCGGAGTATCAGGTCTTTTGGGAGGGAAAATTGATAGACTGATGATGAGTGTGGTAGAAATACTCTATGGCATACCTAGTATGATCTATGTTATTTTGCTTATGGTGGTTTTAAAGCCTGGGTTATTAAGTATTTACCTAGCTATGGGTATATCTCACTGGCTGGGAATGGCACGCATGGTTAGGGGACAGATACTCTCCTTAAGAGAGCAGGAGTTTATTTTGGCAGCCAGAACTATGGGGGCATCACCCTTAAGAATACTGCTGCAGCATTTAATACCTAATATATTGGGCATTATTGTTATTAATATTACTTTTGCTATTCCGGGAGCAATTTTTACGGAAGCCTTTCTCAGCTTCATTGGCTTAGGTGTACCTCCGCCTATGGCTAGTTTAGGAACCTTGTCACGAGAGGGCGCGGATTATATCAGAACCTATACCTATCAGCTCATTTTCCCAGCCATGTCCATTAGTATTATGATGCTTGC
>CAZTGQ010000029.1:0-524 GCA_964613345.1 uncultured Acidaminococcales bacterium
ACCATCAGCCTGATCCATACCGCAGGTTAAAGCTAATTGATGACCAAAGTTTCGCGAAAAAATAAAGCCTTGAATATGACTATCCTCTTCTGCTAACTCTTTAATGTAATCAGGTGTAGCATCCTTAGATCCATCATCCACAAAGATGACCTCATAAGCATAAGGTAACTGCGTTAAAACGGCAGTTACCCTTTTATAAAATTCAAAAATATTTTCTTTTTCATTAAAAACGGGTACAACTATTGAAATCTTTTTTTGCATAGAGCCTCCATCTTATTCAGTTAGGGCTTGGACTAAAGTCCCTTGCTCCTGAACTCCCACAAATCGCTTATATTCTTTTCCCTTTTTAAAAACAATAAGTGTAGGAATATTTTCAATCTGATATTGCTCTGCCAGCTCAGTAACCTGATTTACATCAACTTTGGCAATAATACCTTCCTGCACCACATCAGCTACAGTCTGTAAAATAGGCGCCTGATAACTACATGGTTCACACCAAGTAGCCCAAAAATCCACTAAAACTA
>CAZTGQ010000029.1:534-955 GCA_964613345.1 uncultured Acidaminococcales bacterium
TGTACTTGCTAATATCTTAGCAAAAATACTGCTATCCCCGATATTGATTTCTTTCATAGTATTCTCCCTTAATTCTAAGATGTGAGTGCTCAGTAAGCCGGGTTCTGTCGCGGATAATCATTTATCTACTGCCCTAGTTACCTAGAACCTCTAGCAACCTTACCCGGAAGGATCGGCGGGCCACTTCATCCCTTCCCTATTTGGTCTTGCTCCGAATGGGGTTTACCAAGCCAGCCAATCACTTGACTGCTGGTGCGCTCTTACCGCACCGTTTCATCCTTACCGACAAGTCGGCGGTTTGTTTTCTGTGGCACTTTCCTTAAGGTCACCCTCACTGGCCGTTAGCCAGCATCCTGCCCTGTGGAGCTAGGACTTTCCTCTAGCATATTAGCTATGCGAGCGATGATCTTTCACCCTCAGA
>CAZTGQ010000029.1:965-2141 GCA_964613345.1 uncultured Acidaminococcales bacterium
CCAAGCTTATAAAATACTAAAATAAATTGCATGTTCTGTAATTAGCAATTCTTAGGAGAAGTTTTTGCATCTCAGAAATAATTGTAAACTAGGACTGACCTCCTGTCAAACATTAATTCCTAGCCTAGCTTTTATAGAGATACCGCTGTAGCATTTTATTATAAAGCCAGCTTTGAGGCTTCATGGTGGTAAATTGATTCATAATGGCATCAGTTTCATCGGCATAATGAACAATGAAGCTTTCCTTAGTAGCGCAAACTACAGGGGAGCCCTTTTCTCTCTCTCCATGATGGGCTAAAATAATATGCAAAAGTCCATCCACGGTCTCCTTACTCAATTCCGGCACTCTCTTCGCAGCTTCCTTTACGACCATGGAGCCCATAGAAATATGTCCTAAAAGTCTACCTGCGTCCGTATAAGGAAAGCCTAAATCAGGAGCAATTTCCTGTAATTTACCAATATCGTGAAGCAGTGCTCCTGCTAAAAGAAGATCCTCATTTACGTCTCCAATAGCTCTGCCCATAGCGAGGGCAAGCTTTGTTACGGAAACAGTATGGTGCAATAACCCACCAATATAAGCATGATGCAGTCTCATACCCGCAGGATTAATAAGCATCTGCTGATAGGTTTCTCCTGAAAAAATCACTGCTAAAAGCTTAGCTAACGCAGGGTCCTGCACCGTTTTTATCAGTGCAGCAAATTCCTGAGCTAAAGCGACTAAATTCACCTCACCCTTAGGTAGAAGATTATCTAAAGAATCTCCCGGCCCAGGTACATCCGCCTTTTGCACAATAATTTGATTGGTCATCTCCGTGGAAAACTTATTAATCTCCACAGAGCCTCCAACCACAAAGGGTCTAGGCACATCCGCATTTTTTAGTCTGCTGATGGGACCCATTTCAAAACAAATAAAGGGCACACAACCACTATTATCCTCTAGAAGTCCCTTGGCATAAGCCTTCCCGTTGGAGGAGGTGCCAATTTTTTGTAATCTCACTAAGCAAGGTTGTTCTATTTTATCTCCAGGTTTAAAGTCACTAATCATATTCTGCCCCTTATATATGTCTAATAATTTGTTCTTCCTCTGCTCGCAGAATTTCTATTGTACGCTTACTATCCTCTGCCCAAGCAGCTAAAACCTGTTCAAGCTTAGCTAAAACAGGTGTTTCTGTATCC
>CAZTGQ010000029.1:2151-11599 GCA_964613345.1 uncultured Acidaminococcales bacterium
CCATCAATAACATTCATTCCCATATTAAGTGCCTCTTGGGCAGCATGATATTTTATATCAGCAGTTACTAAGGTGTCTGCCCCGGCCTCTTGAGCAGCCTGAAGGAAATCCATTCCACCACCACCTACTACAGCCACCTTATAAACCTGTTTACCGCCATCGGTGTAAGAAATACCCTCGGCACCCAATGCTTTTTTCACCTTTAAAGCAAATTCCTCTAGCTCCATAGGCTCCTTTAACATCCCTATTCTGGGAATAGCCTGCTCCACACCGGGAATTTCCAAGGACTTAACCTCTTTTAAATCTAGGCACTCTGCCAAAACATCGTTTACGCCACCCACAGCTGCATCTAAATTAGTATGAGCAGCATAAAGAGCGATATTATGCTTAATTAATTCATACATAAAATACATTTTAATGTCGGTAATAGCTAAGGTCTTAGGCAACTGAAAATAAGCAGGATGATGGGTAATAATCATATCCACCTTAGCCTCTACAGCCTGCTGCACAACCTCCGGCATTAGATCCAGAGCTAGCATAATTTTTTTCACCGGAGCATTGGTATCCCCCACTAAAAGTCCAGGGTTATCCCATTTCTCCGCATAGGCCACGGGGGCAATAACATTCATAGCCAAGCACACATCAGCAACTGTAGTTTTCATGATAAATCTCCTTTAGCACTTTATATTTGTTTTCTAATTCTACATATTCTTTACTATTTAGAGACTGCTTACTCCGTCTCTTCCCCTCTAAAGCTACTAAGCAGCTTGCCAAAAGCTTTTCCAAACGCAGCTTTAGCAAAGGATGCTTTTGGGTAATAAGTAAATCGCCCACCTCATAGGTTTTCCCGGGATAAACATACCCATCTTGAGGCCTCAAGACAAACATTTCATAGAGCTTATCACCCTCCTGAGCCAATTCCTCTCCATAAATAGCAAAGCCGGCATTTTCCGCCCATTGTCTGACCGACGCACCATCAGACTGTGGCTGAAGAACCAATGCTTTTAAATTAGGAGCTTGAAGAACCGCTAAGCCCTGAGTAAGAATACTTACCATGGTAAGTCCACCCATACCGGCTAAGACTATACCCTCTACCTCTCCCGGCGCAAGGCTTAGCAAGCCATCACCTTGGCGCACTTGAATTTTATCCGTCAATTGGTGCTGAGCAATAGTTTTCCTTGCTGCCTCGCATGGTCCCTCTTTATTATCAGAAGCAATTGCATACTGCGCCTTACCCATTTCCACAGCCTTCACAGGCAAATAGGCATGATCCGTGCCAATATCTGCAATTGTTTTTAAGCTAGGTAATAACCCTAGCACCGCACTTAAACGCTTTCCTAGTTCCATAGTTCTTCCTTTCTATGCCTAATATTATACCACAGGAAGACAGTTTCTAAACTAGAAAGAATATTTTACTCTCCATCTTAATTTTTCTTTCATCTTCCCTATATATACTATATACTAAGGGAAAGGATGTGTATTATGAAAATCTTGATTATAGAGGATGAAAAAAGCCTCAACAAAATAATTGCCAAGCGCTTAAAAATAGAAAATTATTCCGTGGACTCCGCCTATGACGGTGAAGAAGCAGAGGATTATCTTAAAGCCACGGACTATGATCTCTTACTGGTGGATATTATGCTGCCCAAGCTAGACGGTCTTACCTTGGTCAAGCATTTAAGAAGTAGCAATAATACTACCCCTGTACTTTTTCTCACAGCCAAGGATTCCCTAGAAGATAAGGTGGAGGGGTTGGATGTAGGAGGAGACGATTATCTGGTAAAGCCCTTTGAGTTTCCAGAGCTCTTAGCTCGGATTCGCTCCCTTTTGCGCCGCAACTACGGACAAACCAGTAACCTACTCACCCTAGATACGCTCACCTTGGATGTTAAAACTCATCAAGTACAAAGACAGGGGCAAGCCCTTAATCTTACGGCCAAGGAATTTGCTCTCCTTGCCTATTTTCTCCGTAACATAGATATAGTACTGACCCGAGAACAAATTCAGGAGCATATTTGGGATTTTTCCTACGAGGGTGCTTCTAACATGATTGATGTTTATATAAATACTTTGCGCAAAAAAATAGACAAGGACTTTCCGGTAAAGCTCCTTCATACCATGCGAGGTGTTGGCTATGTTCTCAAAGTGGATAAATAAAATTCCGCCCCTACCCATTGCCCTCAAGGTTACCCTTTGGTATACCTTATTCATGGGTATTATCTTTGCCTGTGTGATGGCCTACACAGTTCGTTTCACTGAAAGCATGCACCTATCCCTGGCTCATGACAGCTTAGAAGAAGCCTTGGACGAGGCTCAACGCAAGCCCCATAAATTTCATGGCTATGATGACGGTGTTTATCTAGCCCACTATTCTGCTAGTAATATTCTACTCCGTGGCCAACAGCCTCCCGGTATGCCAACTGTACCCTTTAATAAACATTCAGAAATTAAAATGCTACAGGAGGGCAAGCAAGAATATCAATATAAGGATCTTGCATTAAATGACGGTACCTGGCTAAGAGGAGCCATCGCCACCAGTACGCAATTACAAAGCTCACGACGTTATCTGTGGGGACTTCTTTTAGCTCTCCCCGTCTTTATCATTTTAGCTGCTCTGGGCGGCTATCGCATTATTAAAAAAGCCTTTCAACCGGTAAAACAAATTAGTACTGCCGCTAACGATATCGGTACTACTAAGGACCTCTCTACCAGAATTCTTTTAGGTCCAGGACGGGACGAAATTCATACCATGGCTGAGGCCTTTAATACCATGCTGGACAGAATAGAAGGCTCCGTCCAAAGAGAAAAGAAGTTTTCCTCCGACGTTTCCCATGAGTTACGTACACCGGTAGCTGTCATCATGAGTGAAAGTGAATACGGCAAAGACTATACTACCAGCATTGAAGAAGCCAAGGAAGGCTTTGCCTCTATCTTCCGTCAAAGTCAAGGCATGAGTAAATTAATCAACCAAATTTTAGAGCTGGCAAGAATGGAAAACAAGCCTAAGCTAACCAAAGAGGAGGTAAATCTTTCTCAACTGACAGAGGATTTGGCTACCACCTACACCCTCCTTGCTCAGGCTAAGGGCATAACTCTAACTACAGAAATTACTCCCAACCTGCGAGTTTTAGGTCAGAGTCAATTACTGCAAAGGGCCATTGCAAACTACTTAGATAACGCTTTAAAATTCACCCGAGACAGGATTAAATTATCCCTAAAGCAAAAGGATACCAAAGCCTATCTCACCGTAGAAGACAACGGTTGTGGTCTCGCTCCTGAGGAACTGGAGAAAATTTGGCATCGTCTCTACCAAAGCAATACTTCGAGACATAAAGACGAAGAAAGCGGTTTAGGCCTAGGTCTATCCTTGGTAGCAGAAATAGCAAAGCTTCATCAAGGAAGGGCTATTGCTACAAGCACCTTAGGAAAAGGCAGTATTTTTATTTTAGAAATTTCTCTTCAATCTTAATTTTCCTTTAATCTTTAGCTGCTAAACTAAAAGCAACTTAAAAAAGGAGGTCATGAAAATGACTAATGAAAAAAGAGATGAGCTTCTTAACACCCTAAAAAATACTACCCATAACCTATCTAACTGTATCACCAAAAAGCGTCTAAAAAAAGCCTTAGGTCTTCTTCTCATAACAGGTCTAGTCGCTAGCGGCGGAATGTTTGCTCTCCACCAAAATAAGGTTCAAGCTAACGCCCAGGAAAGAGCCGCAGAAACTCAGCTTCTTTTAAAGCAGGCTGAACAAAACAAGCAACAGCTACTATCTACAGACGAAATCAAAAGCTTAGCTGCTACAGCCCTGGAAAAAGATGTAAAGCAAATTACCTTTAGAGAAATATATTTAGACCAAAAAGATAATGACGATCACTACGACAAGCATGATAAGCACGATAAAAACGACAAGCATGACAGGCATAATGACCAAAATGACAGACAGCAACAGGATAATCCCAGCGCAGTCACCTCTGCTACGCCTAAAGCGGCAAAAAAAGCATCTGTTGCCTCTAGAGTCAAGGCTAATGGTGCCGGAAGCTCCTACTATGTTTATAAAGTAAAGTGTCAAGCAGATAATATGCGCTATAAATTAGTCTTTAATGCCCAAACCGGCGATATTTTAAAAACAGAAGTAGATAAGGTTTTACTGCCTTAATTACAAGATAAGCAAAAGAGAACTCCACCCAAGGCGGAGTTCTCTTTTGCTATTTAAATATTTTCTTACTACCTACATTTGCGTATTTTTTGAAAACCCGTAGCAGAATATCACCATTACAAACCTGCATCACATTTCAGCACTGCATTAAGAAGCACGTTAACACCCTGCTCACATTGCTTTAAAGAGGTATGCTCTAGCTCGCAATGAGAATGTCCATCCCGAGACGGTACAAAAATCATGGTCGAGGGTAACATATAGGCACAGAATTGAGCATCATGTCCAGCTCCGGAGTTAATGCGCTGATGAGTATAGCCTAATTCCTCCACAGCTTTTTCTACATACCCCACTAATTTCTTATCATAATATACTGTATCCCTGGTCCAAGCAGGATGTGCCTCTACCCGGCAGCCTACAATTTCCTTAGGCAGCTTTTCAATGACCTTAACTACTTGAGCAATTACCTTAGGGTCCTCGTGTCTAGCATCCAAAGAAAATTCCACAAAGTCTGGAATGACCGTATGCACATTAGGATGAAGCACAATCTCTCCCGTAGTATAAACCAGTTCCTTGTCCAATTTATCCAGCTCCTGATGCAGCTCCAAAAGAATCCTTGCGGCGCCATAGAGTGCATCATGTCTAAAGCTCATAGGTGTAGTGCCAGCATGATCAGCCTGTCCGTAAATTTGCAAACGATAGCATACCATCCCTAAAACACAGGTTACCACACCAATGTCATTACCGGCCGCCTCTAAAATAGGACCCTGCTCAATATGCAATTCAAACATAGCTCCACAATTTTTAGGGCTTATCCTATTACTCTCCGCACCTTTATAAGGACTGGCTTCAAGAGCCTGACCAAAGGTATGACTGCCATCTAAAATAGAACGAGAGGCCAGCATATCCTTTTTGAGAAACTTGCAGCCAATTTCCTCAGGCAAATAAGCATTACAAACTACACCGGAAGCCATAAGAGATGGCGGATAAAGTGACCCTTCTTCATTAGTCCACACCATAGCCACCAAATCATGCTTATGAGGTATTTTTTGCTTAGCAACTGTTTCTAAAACCTCCATAGCACTAATAACGCCTAGAATACCATCATAATTACCACCATTTTTTACTGAATCGGTATGAGAACCCATGGCAATAGCAGATAGCGTGCTATCACTGCCTCGCAGTCTGGCATACATGCAGGCCATATCATCCGTAGTAACCTCTGCCCCAATAGCTTCCATCCGTTTTTGAAATTCACCTCTAGCTTTTATATCAGCCGGTCCCAAGGCATATCTAGTCACACCGCCATGACCTGCGTCACCAAATTTGCTCATAGTAACTATTTTATTTTCTAAGCTTTTTACCTCGCACTTATACATAGCGCTCTCCTTTCTCCCTCTAACGAAATCTAGCTACACGCTTCACAAAACGCCCCATACCGGGCTTGCCCAAAAATGCACCATTTTCGTAAACTAATTGACCTCTTAAATATGTTTTCACTGGATAACCCTGTAGCTCTTTGCCCTCCCAAATAGTGTGGTCATAGTCGGAATGCATATTCTTAACGCTAATAGTGAAAGGTTTTTTTCTATCATAAATTACTATATCTCCATCCTTACCCACAGCTATTTCGCCCTTATTTGCACAGCCAAAAATTTCTGCAGGTCTGGTGGCGCAGAGTCTTACTACCTGGGAAAAACTAAGCTTGCCCTTATTCGCTGCGCTTAACATATAGGGATAGAGATTTTCTACTCCAGCACAGCCGTTAGGTATTTTAGTAAAATCCTCCTTGCCCCAATCCTTCTCCTTCTGCATAAAGGGACAGTGATCTGTAGCCACTGTATCAATGAGGTCATTTTTTAAGGCCAGCCACAAAGAATCCTGACTTTCCTTATTCTTCATAGGCGGCGAACAGACAAAATTTCGTCCATCCTCCCTCTTATAAACGTCACAGGTAAATTCTAAATATTGAGGACATGTTTCAATATAAAGAGGCGCCCCTGCCTTTTTAGCATCAAGGCAAGCTTCCAAGCCTTCCTTATCAGCCATATGAACTACGTAAACAGGCGTATTAAAATTTTTGCTCCAATGGGCAACTCTCTTATCTGCTTCTGCCTCCACAAATTCCGGTCGACTGAGATAATGATACCAAGGGCTTGTTTCCCCTTCTTGTAAGAACCTGGCAATATTGAGATCGATAATATCAGGATTTTCCGCATGAACATTAATCATAGCGCCTAATTCCTTGGCTCTGAGCATAAGCCTCACTAGAGTGGCATCGTCTACCATCATGCCTTCCTTTTTGTAAACCAAAAAGCATTTAAAGCTAGTAAAGCCTCTATTAACCGCTTCCGCCATTTCTGTGAGAATAGCTCCGTCATTTAGATCTGTAATGCAACAATGAAGAGCATAATCCACACAGGCATCCCGCTCTAAAATTTCCAGCTTTGGTTCTAAGGTTCCTAAAATAGAAGAACCCTTTCTTTGAATGGGATAATCAAAAACAGTGGTCACACCACCACAAGCAGCGGCTCTAGTACCTGACAAATAGCTGTCTGCTGAAACTGTACCACCAAAGGGCATTTGTAAATGAGTGTGCGCATCAATAGCCCCAGGCAGTACCAGCATGTCCGTAGCATCACAAACAGTCACGGCATTTTCAGGCTCCAGCTTCTGGGCCAGAGCAACAATTTTCCCTCCGGCGATACCCACGTCGCATTTACTCTGCCCTGTAGCAGTTATTACAGTTCCATTTTTCACCAGTAAATCATACTCTTTCATTTTCTCGCCTCCTTACAGTCTTACACATATGCTTGTTTTAAAATAAGGGAATGCTCCTGCTGTCCTTTTTTCATTACGGTCTTGCCCGGTGTAATACAATTAGCTGTAGGACAAACATTAAGACAAAGATGACAACCCACACAATGGTCCTCCACTAGCTGTGGCTTTCTGGTTTCTAAGTCAAATTCAATAGCCTGGTGTCCACCGTCAAAGCAAGAGACATAGCACCTACCACATCCCACACAATTATCCTCATTAAACTGGGGGAGCACCATGTAGGATCTGTCCAAGCCTTCCGCCGGTATAATACTGGGTAGGGCCTTACCTATGATTTCATCTAGACTTGTATAGCCATGAGCATCCAAATAATAGCCCAACCCACTAATTAAATCCTCTACGATTCTATACCCATATTCCATCACCGCAGTAGTCACCTGTAGGTTAGTACATCCCAGGAGCAAAAATTCTAAAGCATCCTGCCAGGTAATAATGCCCCCAATACCGCTTAGAGGAATATCCTGCAATAAGGGATCTGTTTTTAAATCTCGCACGAAGCGCAAAGCAATAGGTCTAATTCCCGCACCGGAATACCCGGACACAGAGGATTTGCCATTGACCACAGGCATACCAATAAGCATATCCTTATCAACGTGAGTAATGGATTTCACCGTATTAATGGCCGCCAACCCCTTAGCACCACCCTTTATAGCAGCTCTGGCAGGTATTTCCATATTGGTAATGTTTGGTGTCATTTTAGCGATCACAGGCAAGGACGTATTTTCACTGACAATTCGGCTATATTTTTCTACCAGCTCAGGCGTACTACCTACATCAGAGCCCATGGTGGATGAGGTCATCTGGGGACAGGAAAAATTACACTCAATAAGATCCGCCCCTACCTCAGTCACGGCCTTCGCTAAATAGGCCCACTCCTCGTCATTACTACCCATAATACTAGCCACAATAATCTTACTGGGGTAATTCTCCTTCAGCTTTTTGAGACAAGCTAAATTAACCTCTAACGGCTTGTCCGAAATTTGCTCCATGTTTTTGAATCCTAGCCAGCCCTGTCTGGGACTGCCTACCGTATCAAACCGTGGAGAACACTCATCAGCAATAAATACTCCAATAGTCTTAAAATATATTCCTGCCCACCCTGTCTCCAAGGCCTTAGCACACATTTCATAATTACTGCCTACGGGAGAAGAGGAAAGGAAAAAAGGATTTTCACACTCTACACCTAAAAAATTAATATGTAAATCTATAACCTTAGTCATGCGCCAGCACCTCCCGTTAAGTAAGCATGTATTTTTTCCGCTGCCTGTTTTCCTGAGGCCACAGCCTCTACTACAGTATGATCCTTGGCTGAAGACATATCTCCTCCTAGGAAGACATTTCCCTCCTCCTTAAAGCCTACAAAATCTTCTGACAAGCCTTGACCAATAGCTATAATAAGCTGCTCCGCCGCTAAAAATAACTCGCTCCGTTCATCTCTACCCTGAGCTTTAAGGCCTACTAATTTACTCTTAACCCCCAGTATTTCCTTAGGTGCAAACTGACAAAGTAAAGGAATACCCATAGCCTGCACCTCAGCCAAAGCCTTAGCATCAGCAGGTGCCTCCTCTATAGTTCTTCTATAAACAATAGTCGCCTCTCCACCTAATTGCTTAGCTGTCATGGCGCAATCAAGAGCAACATCGCCTCCGCCAATTACTATTACCTTAGTCCCCGGAGTATAGGACAGCTCTAGCTTTTTAGCTGCACGCAAAAAGGCCAAAGCACCTATCACGCCCTCCAATTGACTGCCTGGTAAAGCTAAAGCCTTTTCCTCTTGCATACCCACAGCTAAAAATACAGCTTGATATTCTTTTTGTAGCTTCGATAACTTATTAGGAGTGATGCTCTCTCCCATTTTAAAGGAAACGCCCAACTCCTTAATGAGCTTCACGTCATGCTCCACCAAGCTATTAGCTAGCCTGGAAGGCGGTATAGCATAGGTGAGCATCCCTCCCGGCTCTATTTCCTTGTCAAAAACTGTCACCTGATAACCTAAGAGAGCTAGCTCTCTGGCACAGCTAAGTCCTGCCGGTCCTGCTCCTACGCAGGCTACTTTACCTAAGTGAGCCTTAGGAGTCGTAAGGAAGGACCAATGTCCTCGAGCTTCTTCTTCCACTAAAAATCTCTGCAAACGCCCAATTTTAATAGGTTTATCAATACCACTGCGACTACAACCCTCCTGGCATAATTGCTCCTGAGGGCAAACCTGTGCACACACTCCCCCTAAAGGATTATGTAAGCGAATAGTAGCTGCTGCTCCCATAACATTATGAAACCTAAGGGAACGTATAAATTTCCCTGGGTCCGTTCCTGCCGGGCAGCTACGACTACAGGGAGCTTCATAGCATAAAAGGCACCGATTAGCCTCCTCCAAGGCTCCGCGATAATCATATCCCTTTTCCAGCTCCCTACCATAGGCTACTTTTATTGTTTTACTCATAACCCACAATCCCTTC
>CAZTGQ010000030.1:0-11472 GCA_964613345.1 uncultured Acidaminococcales bacterium
ATAAAGAATATTTAATTCATTGGTTGCAGCGTAAACAGAAATTAGTAAAGGCGAGTACCTATGCCAATTATTCCCTCAAAATTATGAATCATCTATATGAGGGAATTGGTAATGTAGCACTGAAGGACTTAGACGAGAAAACTTTGCAACAACAGGTTTTTGTATGGTTAGAAAAGGGAGCTTGTCAGGGAGGCGGTGGTTTAAAGCTAAAAACTGTGAAGGATTTGGTTACCCTAGTGCGCAGCAGTCTTAGAGATGCTGCTAGAGAAAATTTGAGAGCCAATGCTGCTTTGGAAATAGTTTATCCTCGTAGCTACGTAGTAGGAGAAAAGGAAATTTTAACTGAGGCCGACCAAAGAAAATTAGCCACCTATGTTTTTAAACATCCTACACCTCATAATATAGGCATTCTTCTGGCGCTCGCCACAGGCATGCGTATTGGCGAAATTTGTGCCCTACGCTGGGAACATATAGATTTGGAGCAGCGGACTGTGATCGTGCGTGGGACTCTGGCTAGGATTTATGGTAGGAATGCAGGAGGTCAATCCTATAACGAGGTAGTTATTTCTGCCCCCAAGACGGTACGCTCCTTGCGTACTATTCCCTTAACAAAAAAGCTCTGTGAGCTTTTGCAGCAGGAGCAAGTAGAAGTGAGGAATGCCTATTTACTTAGTGGAAAGAAAAGTTTTGTGGAGCCCAGTAATTATCGCAGTTATTTTTACAAGCTTACTGAAAGACTGGGAATTAAGCATATTAATTTTCATGGCTTAAGGCATACCTTTGCCTCCAGCCTCATTGGTAAAGGGGTGGATTGCAAAACAGTAAGCGAGCTTCTAGGTCATGCTAATGTTAATTTGACCTTTAATATTTATGTTCATTCCAGTCTTTTACAAAAACGCAAGGCTGTGGAGCTGCTCAAATACTAAATATTATTTATAGGTGTTGGCTTTGGTCATTTGCGTTAAGAGGCTGGTACCACTACCTCCCGGTAAATAAATATCGCTGACCACTACCTGCATGATGCGATTTTTAGAGAAGCTGCCATTAGCATTCTTGCTGCCGTAGGAACCTAGAGAATGAAGCATATAGGGACGATTATTATATTGACCTAAATAAAGCATAACATGATAGGGGGTGAAGAGAAGAGAACCGGTGGGTAAATCCTTCACAAGCTTTTCTCTTTGGTTCCAGGATAGGCCGGTCATTTTTTGACCGGGCCAAGCATTTTCCTGTTCATCGCCATTTCGAGGCAATTCAACACCCATGGTTCGGTACACGTCTTGGGCTAGGGAGGAACAATCTACGCTGTTTTTCATACCGCCCCAGCCGTAGGGAGCGCCCAGATGCTTAAAAGACATACGGACGATATTGTTATGGGTATAGGGTAGATAGCCCTTGTGCAGAGAGGAACCGAAGGGAGCAGGCATTTCTACAGTGGTTAGATAGCCCTTTTTATCTCTGAGCGGCAGGATCAAAAGTCCCTTGGTGGAAAGGGGAAGCTTTGCTCCCATTTGGTAGAGCCAGTGACTACTGCCGGCTCCACTGACGGTGAGTAGCTTATCGGTGACTACTGCAAAAGAGGCCGGGGTGGTTAAATTTAAAAAGGTTTCTCTGTCAGTTATGGCTACCTGGTTGGCCGGTAGCCATCCACGGTAGCTGGCTAGCTGGACAAAGACAAAATTGCCGCGGCCGTTTTTGTGGAGAATGAGAGCGCCTTCTCCGGGATCCACGGCAGTTTCCTGCCAATTGTCAAAATTCACATCCGACGGAGTGGAAAAGGCTCTGCTTAGTGTAGGAAAGCTACGTAAATCACTGCGTTTAGTGACGATGCCGTATTTTACCTTTACGGTAGACGGAATATTGGCCTTAGCATCTGCTACCAGGGCGTCGCCCATTGCTCTAGTCATGGCTCTACCGTTAATATATTGGTCATAGTCCATGGTAAAATGATTTAGGTAGTTAGATAGCGTAGTTCCTTGTAAGGTAGTGGGATGAGTGGCGAGATTCTTCATTGTGGAAGAAAGCATGGCTTTATTCATAGCTTTTATCCTACCCTCTGTAGCGATGATAGCGTCACCTGTAGGCTTTAACCAGGTAGCAGGATTGTTGCAAGCGCTGGGAGTATTGGGCATAACGGCAGCAGCTAGAGCTAGGTGACAGCTACTCCAGAAGGCTAGGAGAGTTAGCAAAAAACTTTTCTTAGACATGATGAAACCTCTTTTCTTTAGGATAGGAATATTATACCACAGACCTTGTTTTGTGAAACCATTCGCTGGAAGAGGGTGGGCGAAATATGCTATAATATGAAGGAAAAGAGGAGCCTGTTATGATGCCGTATACTATTTATGAGCCTGCCACTACAGAGCTTGTGGTGGAGAAATCTCGCTTTATTTGTGAGCTAGCCAAGGTTCAGAGTGAGGAAGAAGCTCAGGAATTTATTAAACAGCAAAAGAAAAGGTATTGGGATGCTACGCATAATTGCAGCGCCTATATTTTAGCTGGTAAAGTGGTGGCGGAGCGTTCTAATGATGATGGTGAGCCTAGTGGGACTGCTGGTCTTCCTATGCTAGAGGTGCTGCGGAAAAATTCACTAGCTAATGTGGTCGCTGTGGTTACCAGATATTTTGGAGGAGTGAAGCTGGGCGCAGGTGGACTAGTGAGGGCGTATACTCTCAGCGTAGCCCAGACTGTAAAAAAGGCAGGGCTAGCGGAGGTTGTAGCCATGGGCGAGTATAGCTTTCCTTGGGAGGTTGGTCAGGTGGGCAGACTTTTGCATCAATTTTATAGGCAGAACTTATTCCAAGTGGGAGAGGTGGTTTATGGTGCTAGGGCGAGGATTAATTTAATCTTTCCTGTGGCGGTTAAACCACAGGTGGAGGCTTATTTGACAGAGGTCCTCAGACAGGAAGTTACCCTTCAAGAGGAGCGTCTCTACGGCCAGGAGCAAAGAGTGGAAAATAACCGACAGAACTAGAAATATGGATGTTACAAGTGCTTTATACTAGGGAGGAAGTTACTTGACAGTGACCATGGTATCAAGTAAACTAGATTTGTATCTGTAAAATAGAGAGCACATTATGGCTGTGCTGAAAGGATAGACTATGTGGAAAAAAATAGGCTTAGTTTTATTATGTAGTGCGTTTTTTTTAGTCCCCTCAGTGGTAAGCGCTGAAACTAGCGATGTGAAAACTGTGACTAGAACGGAGAAGAAGGTTTCCGTAGAATGTCCCCAAATGGCTGCAGGCAATGCTGTTAGCAATGGCAAAATAAATGCGGTCCTTAGTAAGAAGGTGGCAGACTACACAGCCCAGGCAGCAACACTAGGGGGAGGTAAGGTCCATTATGATGTGCATAAATGTGACAGCAGCTTGGTGAGCCTTAGTATAGTGATGACACCTAAAAGCGGCGTAGAAGAAAGCACAGGACTCACCTTTGAGCGTGCTACAGGAAACGAGAGACCACTGAGCTATTATTATAAGGATGAGGAGCTTTTAAACAGAGCCGCAGATGGCTTGAAATATCTTTATGATGTGGATGCCTCTAAGGTGAAGACTGCTCCAGATACTTATTACGTGGATAGTGATAACAATATTATCGGTATTTATCATGCAGGTGCTATTTTAGATAAAAGTGAGGGTGAGATTGAGGTCAATCTTTCCGCTGCAGATCCTGTTATTGTGAAGGAATCGCCCACTCCTCCTCCTACCTATACAGGCAGTGGTACCAAGGGTACTGTTACCGGAGTAGAGGTTAGAATGAGAGGCGGGGCAGGTACTAGCACTGCGATTTTAGGCTACTTTGAAAAGGGTGAAGTGGTAGAAGTATTAAAGCAGGATGTAGAAAACGGTAGTAAGTGGTATCAGGTTAAGAGAACGAATGGTGCTACGGGTTGGATTAGTAGTGATTTCTTAAGCGTTGACGAGGGCCAAAGGGTTCCCTCCGCCTCCACGGAAGAAACCAAAAAGGGTATAATTAAGGGCACAGAGGTTAGAATGCGTAGTGACCCCAGTCTTAATGCAGATGTCCTAGAATACTTCAGAAACGGTGAAGAGGTTATTATTTTGGATGCCACCAGTAGTGATTTAAACTGGCTGAAGGTGAGAAGGGCAAATGGCAAAGAGGGTTGGGTAGCAGCAGATTATTGTAAGGAATCATAAAATAAGTTTAAAAAATTAGCTTTTTATGCTAAAATACACTTACATTGCCTGAGGAGGTAAGAACATGAATAAAATAGTTAAATGCGCTTTAGCTGCAGTAATGACACTTTGCTTTGCATTACCGGTAGCTGCTAAGGTAGAGGCTGCAAAGGTGGCTGTTGTTCCCTTGATTATGGATGAAAAGGTTGAAGATGAAAAAGGCATGAAGCCTATTTTGTATAGCGATGCTATTGCTAAGACCTTCCAATTCCCTGAGTACGAATTGGTTGCTGACACAGATTTAGTAAGACAAGTAGCTTTGGCTCAGCAGGATAAGCTTTTCACCAGAGAAGGTATGCAGGCAGTTTTAGATGCTACCAAGGCTGACATTGTAGTGGCTATGAGTGTGGATAAGTTCGAGTGGACCGAAAACAGAATGTACAGAGAGCCCAAGACTCAATGCGATTTCCGCGGAAAGTTTGCTACCTTGAATGGTCTCACGGGTAAATATGTATTTGATAATTGGTCCGATGATGCAGAGAGAGAAACGGAATCTATTAGTGCTAAGGAAGATTGGCCTCATGCAGAATTTGGTCGGTTTGTAAGAAGAGAATTAAAGAAAGCAGTAAGAAAATAAAATCCGGGGGGCGGTCTTAGGACCGCCCTTTTTAACGGGAATTATTCAAGAATAAAACTGAAGGAAAGCCGTAAGAGAGCCTTCAGGGGACTGGATTCTTTGTTTTACAGGGAAGTTACTAAGGTCAAACGTACTTAAGTGCGTTAAATTCACAGGGGATATGAGAATGAATTACAAGGGGATAAAGTATTGCGGGAAAAGTCTGTACCAGACGAATATACCTAAGGAAATGAAAAGGTATCTAGTATTTTTGGGGCGCTGCTGCTTGCATAAGAAGGAAATTGAAAATATGGAGCGTTTTTTTCAAAAAAATGCCTTACGACAGGAGCTATTGGAGCACAATCCCTCTTTCTTAGAACAAGTTACTAGGCATTTTTTCTATGCAGGGGCCAGTTGGACGGAGAGAATTAAGCTTGTGCAGCACCACGTTAGTTATTTGGAGAAAAAGACTAAGCCGGAATTTCTCACCCAGCTTTATGTGGAGAAGAAGGCTATTTCTCTTTGGACGACGGAGGTAGAGGGTGAAAGCTTGGCGATGGAGCTTTGGTTTCATCCGGGTCATCGCAAGGAAGGCTGTTTGTCCTTGACTCTCAGATGGAAGGGGCATGATTTTTATCAAATCATGTTCTGGCTAGGACCAGGCTTTGATAAGAAGCCAGCTCTTTGGATGGGCGCTATTCAAGGCACAAGCCTAGGTAATGAAGCTGTGAAGACGCTTACCAAGACCTTTTTTGGCTATAGGACCAAAAATCTTATTTTCTACGGTATGCGACAGGTGGCTAGATGCCTTGGGTGTGCACATATCTATGGCGTAACCAATAAGGGATATTATGCCATGAATCATCTACGTTTAAATCGAAAATTAAAAACCGATTTCGGTCTTTTCTGGGAGGAATGTGAGGGCGTTTGCTGCGTAGACGACAGATTTTATCAAATACCCATAGCAGAAAAACGGAAGGATATGTCAGAGCTGAAGCCCTCCAAAAGGGCCAGCCACCGTCGTAGATACGAGCTTATGGATACTATTAAGATGTCTGTAGCAGGAAGTTTAGCACCCTTTTTACAAGATTAAAGAGATAAATTATACTTTTTAGGTGATTTTATGGTAAAATGGATAAGTAATTACTGATGACGGAGGTGTTTTACTTGAAAAAATTTACCAGTGTGGTACTAGCAGTACTGCTTTCTTTTAGTTGCTTAGGCACAGCCTTGGCTCAAGAGGATGGAACCCAAACGGTTGCAGAGAAGCTAGAACAAACGGAGAAGTATTTATATGGTGCGGTACAAACAGGCGCTTTAGTTACACGTATGGATAGTGTAGAAAAAGATCTTTTTGGTGAGACCAAGAGCGGTTCTGTGATGGCAAGAATGGACAATGTTAGTCAGGCTGTCCATGGTACTACCACAGGAGGAGCACCTTCCTTAGCTACTACCTTAAATGCAGTAGAATGGCAGTTCGCAGATAGAATGTCCAGCGATGCGGCCAAAGCGCGTATTGAAAATTTGGAACAAACTATTTCCGGTACGACGCATGCTAATCAATCCTTGAAAACAAGAATGTCCAGTCTGGTCTCCTCTGCTTTTCCTGCAGGAGCGTTAACATCTAGCTCTGCTATTTTACCTAAGGATTCCTTGATTAAGGTGAAATTCATGCAACCTATTAGCAGCAAGGATAACAAGCAGGGTGAAGAGATTGATTTTATTGTAGATGACAATGTTTACGTAGGTGAAACCCTAGTTCTACCTAAGGGTGCTAAGGGTTATGGTACTATTAAGAAGATTGTTCAGCCTAGAATCTTCGGTAGAGATGCTCGTATTGATTTGGAGTTTTCTCATGTTACTGCTATTGATGGCACCAGCGTGCCGGTATATATCGGAGAACTAGCTAAGCAAGAAGCTAAAACTGTAGCAGGTGCTGCAGGCGCCTCTATTGGCGGTATGATTTTATTTGGCCCAGTAGGTATTGTGGGCGGAGCTTTTGTGAAGGGCCAGTCTGTGACCATCCCTGCTGGTTCCTATACTTTTGTCCAGGTGACTAGAGATGTTGCTGTTAATGGTTTAGTGCAAAATTCCGGAGCCAAAATAGAAAGCGCTAAGTAAATTTAGTAAAGAAATTTTTGTAAACACCCCTCTTTTTCCTAAAGGAGGGGTGTTTTTGTGTTATAATATAATGGAGTGTATTATTTTGCGAACAGGAGAATGGACATGAACAAGAAGGCATTGGTACTGGCTTTAACTACAGCCTTGGCAACACCGGTAGTAACCATGGCAGCTACAGGCTATGATGGTGGCAAGCTCAGTACTCATTTGGGGCCTACCTATCAGACTCAAACTATAGATCAAGCAGCACAACAAACGCCTAAGGAGAAAGTGTATCCTGAGGAAAAAACAGGCACTGTGCCGGTGAAGTCGCAAAAGGCGACTCCTAATAAGAAAAAAGAGAAAACTGAGAAAAAGGGAACTAAGACTGAGACTGTAGGACCACTTCCTGTTGTCCTTTATGGTGATGAGGTTATTTATCATCAGGAGACCGGTGAATTTGAAGCAACCGGTAAGGTGCGAGTTTATCAAGGCCAGCAAAAGCTTTATACAACCAAGGTAGAGGGTAATATTAATTCCGGGGATGTATATTTGCGGGAGGGCGGTCGCTTGGTAGAGGGAGATACCACTACTAAGGGCAAAATTATGCATTATAATTTCCTTACTAAAGAGGGTAAGGTTCAGTCCATGGAAGGGACTAATGGCAAGGATTTGTATACAGCCCCTGAAGCTCAAATCTATCCGGACAGAATGGAAATGTCTCAAGGCGCTATGACTACTCGCTGCGTGGCAGTAGAGCATACTCATTGCTTTGAGGTCAAAGCAGACAAGGTAATTATTTATCCTAATGATAAGATTATCGCCTACAATGTGAAGGTGTATGTAAAGGGTAAGCATATTTATTCTAGAGATAGATGGATTAATGATTTAACTAAAACCAGAAATAGGAATAGTATGTTCCCTAGTATTGGTTATAGTAAAAAGCATGGTACAGAAATAAAATATAACTATGATCAGGTGCTTAGCGACAAGAATGTGGCTACGGCAGAATTAAAATATTACAGCAAAATAGGCTGGAGACCTTTGTTTTATGATGTTCAGGATGAACGGAACTTTTATGTGAGGATTCAAAATGGACATACTGAGGATAACGATAATAACTGGATTAAAAAAGAGAGAGATGTGACTATCGGGTACAAGCCTCATAAGTTCACCAAGAAATTACCTTTAAACTATAGTGCTTATGCCAGTCATGGCCTTTGGTCCGACCAATACAATACCAGTTGGCATTCTGAGGTAGGTTTCTTCATTAGTCATGATCGTATTAATTTTGGTACACATAATCCTCTGCATCTGGACTTAGGTACAGGGTATAAGATTACCAAAGAAAGCATTAATGATTCTACTACCAGAACCATGCTTTATTCTGCTACCTTAGGCAAACCCTGGGATGGCGGCTGGAATTCTTGGTTAGGCTATTATTGGCAGAAGAATCAAAATAACCTGTTTGCCTATAATAATCCTGATATGGCCAGAGAATTGCAATTTGGCCTTAGCAAGCAGTTTGACCGCAGTAATGCTCTTAGCTGGTTAGCTCGTTATGACGAAGGGAAGAGCAGTATGTACGAATACGTTTGGCGGTATACTCATGATTTCTGCTGCTGGCGCGTTACTCTGGAATATAGGGATAAAAAATATAACGAAGAGAAGGAATGGAGTATTAATTATGACCTCTACCGTTGGTAAGGAAAATGATATAATTACCACTCGCTTTATTGACCACGCAAAGCTGGTACAAAAGGTTATGAGCAGTAAAAAATTAATGAAAAATATAGCTCTGGCAGGGGTATTGTGGAAGGTTGCCCTCTCTAGCGGCAGTAAGATTATGTTTTGTGGTAATGGTGGCAGTGCGGCGGATGCCCAGCACTGGGCGGCTGAAATAGTGGGACGGTTCCAAAAGGAACGAGGCGGAATGCCTGCTATAGCTTTAACTACGGATACCTCTATTTTGACGGCCATTGGCAATGATTATGGCTTTGACCGTATTTTTGCGCGGCAGGTGGAGGCTCTGGGTCAAAGTGGTGATGTGCTAGTAGCACTTTCTACCTCCGGCAATAGTGCTAATGTGTTGGCGGCCGTGGCAGAGGCTAAGGCTAGAGGTATGAAGGTCATTGGCCTTACTGCTCAGGGCGGCGGCAAGTTAGCTGAGGAAAGTGATGTGATATTAGCTGTGCCCAGTAAGGTTACCGCCAGAGCGCAAGAGGTACATGAAATCATAGGACATATTCTGTGTGAGATAGCGGAGGCATAATGGATAGATCACCGGGAGCAGTATTTTTAACAGAAAAGGTTCAGCAGCTGAAGGTGGCTGTTATTGGCGATGTGATGCTGGATAGGTATTTTTATGGAGAGGTAAAGCGTATTTCTCCTGAGGCACCGGTACCGGTCAACAAGGTTAATAAAATATCCTCTGTTCTAGGTGGCGCAGGCAACGTGGCTGCCAATCTAGCTCTTTTAGGCTGCCAAGTTTTTCTAGGTGGCGTAACCGGTGTAGATGCTAATCGTACTATTTTAGAAAGCAAGCTTAACGCCTTGAATATTGATTATTCCGGACTTTTAGCCAGCGAAGATAGAGAAACCATTACTAAGCTGAGAATCATTGGCTCTAGACAGCAAATGCTCAGACTCGACTTTGAAGAGGTGGGAGATCTTTATCCTCAAGAGGTGGAAGGGGCTAAGGCCTGGCTTACCAGCTTATTAGCAGAGGGAGTGGATGGAATTGTTCTGTCCGACTACGCTAAGGGCGTATGTAGTACGGAGTTTTCTCAATGGGTTATTAAAGAGGCCGCTAAGGCGCAGATACCGGTATTAGTGGACCCTAAGGGTAATGACTGGAGCAAGTATAGCGGTTGCACCTTTATCACGCCTAATGTTAAGGAAATGTGCGAGGCGGCAGGCAGAGCAGTGCCTAACGAGGAAGAACCCTTAGTAGCACTGGCTAAAGAGGCAGGAGAAAAATTTGCTATTGATAATGTAGTGGTTACTCGTTCAGAAAAGGGAGTGACCTTGGTTCACAAGGACCTTGTGATACACGAATCAGCTACAGCCCAGGAGGTTTTCGATGTGTCCGGTGCCGGAGATACAGTGGCAGCAACACTTTTAGCAGCCATTGCGGGAGGTCTGTCTAAGAAGGAGGCCTTGGCCCTTTCTAATAAGGCTGCCGGTGTAGTAGTGTCTAAGGTGGGTACTTATCCCATTCACAGAGAAGAGCTTTTAAAAGAGGTGCTGACAGAAAGTCGTCTTAAGGGTAAGGGGTATCGTCCTCTTTCTTGGGACGAGGTTTTTAGCTTAGCTAAGGTTTGGCATGCAGCTGGAGAGAAAATTGTCTTCACTAATGGCTGCTTTGATATTCTGCATACAGGACATGTGACTTACTTAGAGCAGGCTGCTCAATTAGGTAGGCATCTTATTGTGGGCGTAAATACAGACGCTTCTGTAGCGCGTTTAAAAGGACCTACTAGGCCCCTGGTTCATGAAACAGATAGAGCAAGAGTACTGGCGGCTTTAGGCTGCGTGGATGCAGTGGTACTATTTGGCGAAGAAACTCCCACTAAGCTAATTTCCGGAATTAAGCCTGATATTTTGGTTAAAGGTGGGGATTATAGGGCTGAAGATGTAGCCGGCAGAGAGTTTGCCCAAGAGGTACAGATCTTGCCTTTTGAAGATGGCTATTCTACTACTGGTATAGTGGAGAAAATTGTGAATTTAGTGAAGGAGGGGAAAATATGATTATTGTTACAGGTGGTGCCGGTTTTATCGGCAGTAATATAGTTAAGGCTTTAAATGATGCAGGTAGGGATGATATTTTAATCGTAGATAACTTGACCAATATGGTGAAGTTTAAAAATATTCAGGCCTTGAAGGCTAGAGATTATTTGGATAAGGTGGAATTTATCAGTGCGGTGGAGGCTGGTAAATTCAAGGGTATGCCTATAGAAGTAATTTTCCATGAGGGTGCCTGCTCTGATACCATGGAATATGACGGCAAGTACATGATGGCTAATAATTTTGAGTACACTAAGAAGCTCTTGCATTTTACTATGGAGGAAAAAATACAATTTCTTTATGCTTCTTCTGCTTCTACCTACGGTAGCGGCACCCATGGCTTCGTAGAAAAACCGGAGTGTGAGGAAGCTTTAAATGTCTATGCTTTTTCTAAGCTGTTTTTCGATAATTATGCTAGGCGCTATTTTGACCAAGCAGAAAATCAGATTGCCGGCTTTAGATATTTTAATGTCTATATCTTTTTTTGTTGGGTCTACTATCTCTAGTTGGATACCTGAAACTTCACTAAACGTGTCGGCGCCAGGAATTTCAAGACGAATACGGAAAAAGTATACGCCGCTGTTAAGCGTCACTTGCTTACTTGGTACAAAGGTAAAGGTGGAAACATGCGGCCCCTCAGTTCGTCGCTGCATGTCGGCGTTGTCGTCGAGGTCGTTCTCAAAAAATATTGGCGTGTTTTCTTGGTTCGTACACAAGATGTTTAGTTGTGTACCCGGTACGGAGGTGCGCACGTCGTACGCAACTTGGATAGAGAATTGTGTGCTCATGGGAATGTGTGCCGAAGGGGTTTCAGTGTGGTCGAGGATAGAAACT